>NZ_JANLOF010000012.1:0-138219 GCF_025466135.1 Pseudomonas sp. 14P_5.3_Bac1
CGCCCCGCCCCCCCCCCCCCCCCCCCCCCCCCCCCCCCCCCCCCCCCCCCCCCCCCCCCCCCCCCCGCTCCCACAAGTTGACCGAGTTCACCTACCAGCACCGCAGTGCTTGGCTTTTCTGTGGGAGCTGGCCGAGTACACACGACCCCCATCTACCTGATGCACAGAGATCCAACTGTGGGAGCGGGCTTGCCCGCGAAGGCGGTGGTTCAGTCAGCTCATGTGGCACTGGCACACCGCTTTCGCAGGCAATCCAGCTCCCACATTAGAGTGGGTTCAGCTTCCAAAATCAGGCCGCCTCGGCTTTGCTTGTGATCTAACCACTCAACTGCCGTCACCCCAAAAATGGGTATGCCCCAGCACCAGCCGCCACACCCACATCTACACGCCTCAATCCGTTACCTGCAAGGTAAGCACCTCAAACCCGTCGGCCGTTACCGCCACGGTATGCTCCCACTGCGCCGACAGGCTGTTGTCCTTGGTCACCACCGTCCAGCCATCTTTCAAGTCGCGCACCTTGGCGCTGCCCTGGTTAAGCATCGGCTCGATGGTAAACACCATGCCTTCACGCAACTCCAGGCCGGTGCCGGGGCGGCCGAAGTGGAGGATTTGCGGTTCTTCATGCATCTGGCGGCCGATACCATGGCCACAGTATTCGCGCACCACGCTGTAGCCGTTGGCCTGCGCATGGCTCTGGATCGCATGGCCGATATCACCCAGGCGCGCGCCCGGTCTGACTTGGCGAATGCCGGCCCACATGGCTTCAAAGGTCTGTTCCACCAGGCGCCGCGCCTTGGGCGCCACGGTGCCGATCATGTACATCTTGCTGGCGTCAGCGATAAAGCCGCCTTTTTCCAGGGTGATGTCGATGTTGATGATGTCGCCGTCCTTGAGAATAGCCTTGGCGCTGGGCATGCCATGGCACACCACCTCGTTGATCGAGGTGTTGATGCAGAACGGATAGTCATATTGCCCCAGGCTTGCCGGGCGGGCTTTGAGGTCGTTACGAATGAACGCCTCGACGGCGCTGTCCAGCTCCAGGGTGGAGCGGCCGGCGGCGACAAAGCCGTCAAGCATGTCGAAAACCTGGGCCAGCAGGCGTCCGGATTCACGCATCACTGCCAGTTGGGCGGCGGTCTTGATCATCAGCTGCGCCCCCGGATCAGGTCGGGCTTGTCCAGCAACAGCTTGTTGATCAGCTCGTTGTAGGGCAGGTGTGGGTTGAGTTCGGCGAGCAGGCCGATCTTGATCCAGAACTCGGCCTGGGCGTTGATGGATCGGTCCATGGCAGCGCTGGCCAGGCGAAGTTGTTCGTGCAATTGGTCGGTGATCTTGACGATGCCCATGACGTTCACTGTGTGGTGTTGATATACAAAGCGTATACGTTTCGTATGCTGGCCGTAAACCCCTGCCGGAGAATGGGTAGTTGGGCATTGACGTGGCCGGTGAGTGGCGGTTAATTTCGTGACATGACATTTCAAGCCTTCCGCAGCCAGCCAAGCATTATTACCGCCATTCCTCATTTGGCGGGATAGCACACGGCTGTACCCAAACCCGCCCTAGAGGCGGGTTTTGTTTTTCCGTCTCAGGGCCCTGTAAAAAAGCCAGGAGATACCCATGAGCATGTGCCCCGTCCCCCACACCGCTGATACGGCATTGCTTGAACACTATGTGAAAAAGATTCTCGCCGCCCCGGTATATGACCTGGCAGTGCGCACCCCCTTGCAAGCGGCACCGGCGCTCTCGGCATTGCTGGGCAATCAGGTGTTGCTCAAGCGCGAAGACCTGCAGCCGACTTTTTCTTTCAAAATCCGCGGGGCGTACAACAAATTGGTGCAGCTCACGCAGGCGCAAAAGGCGCGGGGCGTGGTGACGGCGTCGGCGGGCAACCACGCCCAAGGTGTAGCGCTGGCGGCGCGCGAATTGGGGATCAAGGCAAGCATTGTGATGCCGTGCACCACGCCTGAGCTGAAGGTGCTCGGCGTTCGCTCCCGAGGCGCAGAAGCGGTGCTGCACGGTGAGAGCTTTGCGTTTGCCCTGGCGCATGCCCTGCAATTGGCCGAGACCTCGGGTTGCACCTTTGTCTCGCCGTTCGATGACCCGGACGTGATCGCCGGCCAGGGCACCGTGGCGATGGAAATTCTGCGCCAGCAACAGGGCGCGCTGGACGCGATCTTCGTGCCGGTGGGCGGAGGCGGTCTGATCGCGGGGATCGCGGCGTACGTCAAATACCTGCGGCCCCAGGTGCGCATCGTCGGTGTCGAACCTGAAGGCTCCAGCTGCCTGTTGGCGGCGCTGCGCGCGGGCGAGCGCGTGGTGTTGCCCAGCGTGGACGGGTTTGCCGACGGCACGGCGGTGGCGCAGATCGGCGCTTATGGTTTTGAAATCTGCCGCGACTGGGTGGATGAAGTCATCACTGTCAGCAACGACCAGCTGTGCAGCGCGATCAAGTTGATCTATGACGATACGCGTTCCATCACCGAGCCGTCCGGGGCCCTGGCGGTAGCAGGCATCCGCAAGTACGTGACGCAAAACGCGCTGCGTGGGCAAACCTTGGTGGCGGTGAATTCCGGGGCAAATATCAACTTTGATAGTTTGCGACATGTTGCAGAAAGAGTCGCAGCGCAGGGTTCAAATTAGTGCATAACCGTTTAATCAACGCTGTTCGCCGAGAATTTGCACGCAGTTCCCAGACTTATATAACCGCGCGTGCCGCTTATGAGGAAAAGTTACAACGAGAATGGATTTTGCCGAGTACGCTGGTGATTGTAAGCGTCTTCCAGGGTCGGTAAGACGTGGCAGACACGCATCTGCCGGACATAACAATCTGTTGGCAGTCTCATGAAAGGAGAGGTTGGCCATGCTTTCGGAATTAGAACTTCGCAGTATTATTGAAGGAAGTTTCCTGCCTAAACGGTGCGAATGCACCAAAGCCGAAGATGCTTCGTTGACGATCAAAGTCTATGACGACCGTGACCGCGACCGAGTGGATTTGGAAGTAAAAGGTATAAACGCTGACAAACTCGACAGCAGTCGAGCCATTTGCAACCTGATCAGCGGGTTGCGTGAAGACCTCAAGCACACCCATTCGCCCGCTCTGCAAAGAGTGGGAGGGCGCGGCTAGTCATCAGGCCTTGTGCGAGGTTGAGTCACTGGGGAACTGCGGGCCTGGTAGAGGCCAGGCCCAATACGGTTCTGTCGCCAGTGTGAGGAATCAATTCTGGAAATCGCAGGCTTCGGACATTTTCCGGTAGCCGACGTCTTCGACTTTGCCCGCGGTGTCGACAAACTTGATATCGGCGTTGATAACTTTGCAAACGTTGGTGTCGGTTTCATGCATCGCAATCACCGTTTTAACGTTCATCGGCATGCCGTACTGGTAGGGCACCGGTTTGGACGCTGTGGCTTGGGTATCTGCCTGGGCCAGGCCCGAGACGGTTGCCAGCGCCAATGCGCCGCCAAGCATCAAAGTGCGCAGTTTCATGGTAGTTCTCCGCAAGTGGGTACACCTTCACTCTCGGCTCGCGGAATTAACCATCGATTAATTTTGCCTTGGCTGACAAAACCTTCATCTTTTTTACCAACGCACGGTGTTGGCCGACATACAGCCCAACGCGTTGGATGTACCCGTCGCGGTCGGCAGGCTTTGCTCGCCCTGACGCTGACTGCAAGCCACGAAAATACGTGGCCTGCAGTCATGGGCAATCAGCCCAGCTGAGCGCGGTACGGCAAGTCCGGCCCGGTCTTGCTGCACGTCAGGGCGGCGGCGCGAATGGCGAAGTCGAGCATGCTGTCGATCTGCTCGCGCGACAGCTGCTGCAGGCCCTCTACGGAGTCAAGCTGCTGCTCGGTCAGCCAGGCAATCAACGCCGCCTGGAAGGTGTCACCGGCACCCACGGTGTCGGCCATCACCACCTTGACCGCTGGTGCAGACCAACTGCCGTGCTGGCGACTGAACACCGTTGCGCCGTCGCCGCCTCGGGTCAGAAACACCAGTTGGCAACGGTGCTGCAACCAGCCTTGCAGCACGCTTTCCGGTGACTGGTCGGGGTAGAGCAGGTGCAGGTCTTCGTCGCTGACTTTGATCAGGTCGGCATGCTTGACCAACTCGCTCACCCGATCACGCCACAGTTGGATATCCGGCTGCGGGTTGAGCCGCACGTTGGGGTCCAGGCTGATCAGGCGTTTGCCGCTTTCGCGCTTGACCAGGTTCAGCAGCGTGTCGCCGATGGGTTGCACCACCAGCGAAAACGAACCGATGTGCAGCCCGCGAATTTCATGGCCCAGCGTGGGCAAATGCACCACCCGCAGTTGGCGGTCGGCGCAGCCTTCGCCGCGAAAGCTGTATTGCGGTGAGCCATTGGCGCCCACCGCCACCATCGCCAGCGTGGTCGGCGCAGGGAATTCCACCAGAAATTGCTCACTCACACCCTCGTCCTTGAGCACTTGCAGCAAGCGCTGGCCGAGAAAATCATTGGACAGCCCGCCGAACAACGCGGAGTCGATGCCCAGACGGCGCAAGCCCACGGCCACGTTGAACGGCGAGCCGCCGGCAATCGCCTTGTAATTGACCTTGGACGCCTGACCGCTGGCATCCTCCTCGCTGAAAAAATCAAACAGCGCTTCGCCACACACCAGATACATAGTCGTTCGCTCTTAAAGGGTTGCCACGAGTTGTTGATAGCGCTCGTAAGCGTGTTGGTAGGCACTGACACTGGCCGCCACCGGCAGCGTGCGGCTAGCCGGGTCGACGCTGACGCATTTGTCGCACAAGCTGGCCAGGGACTCGCCGGACTGGCTCCACGCCGCCTGGATCGCCGCGCCCAGGGCGGCGGCTTCGCTTTGTTCGGTGCAGACGACTTCGGTGTTCATGATATCGGCGACCATCTGACGCCACACCGGGCTTTTTGAACCGCCGCCGATCAGGCGGATGCGCAGGCTTTGCAGGCCGGTCTGGCGCAGCAGGTCCAGGCCATAACGCAGCCCAAAGGTAGTGCCCTCGACCACCGCACGGCAGAGGTTGGCGCGCGTCAGGTTGGTCATGGTCAAGCCGTGCACGCTGCCGGTGGCGTGGGGCAGGGCGGGCACACGTTCGCCGTTGAGAAAGGGCAGCATGCTGACGCCGTCGGCGCCAATCGGTGCCTGGGCGACCAAGGCGTTGAAGGCGGCCAGGTCGAGGTCGAACAGTTCGCGTATCACGCCGGTGGCGTTGGTCAGGTTCATCGTGCAAATCAACGGCAGCCAGCCGCCGCTGGAGGAGCAGAAGGTCGCCACCGACGCTTGTGGGCTCACAGTCGGCTGATCGGCAAACGCATACACGGTGCCCGACGAACCCAGGCTCATGGTGATCACGCCGGGCGCGATGTTGCCGGTGCCGATGGCGCCCATCATGTTGTCGCCGCCGCCGCTGGAGACGCGGGCGTTGGGGTTGATGCCCAGGCGTTCGGCGATGGTGGGCAGGATCGTGCCCACGCTTTGATTCGCCTCGATCAGTTCAGGCAGGGCTGCTTGCAGGCGGCCGCTGGGGTCGATGTGCTGAAGCAGCGCCACGTCCCATTCGCGCGTGCGCACGTTGAAATAGCCGGTGCCCGACGCATCGCCAAATTCTGCAACGGCGCGGCCGGTGAGCCAGAAGTTGAGGTAATCGTGGGGTAGCAAGATATGCGCGATGCGTGCGAACACGTCCGGGTGCTGCTCGCGGGTCCACAGCAGTTTGGACACGGTGTAACCCGGTGCAATCGCCACGCCGAGGCGTTCCAGGGAACCGCTTTCGCCACCCAGGTGTTGCAGCAGGCGGTCGTTTTCCGGCGCGGTTTCGGTGTCGCACCAGAGTTTGGCCGGGCGCAGCACCTGACCCTGGTCATCCAGCAGCACCAGGCCGTGCTGCTGGCCGGAAACGCCGATGCCGAGTATGTCCTGGCCGTCCACGCCGGCCTGCTGCAAGGCGCGGTGCGTGGCTTCGGTAAAGGCGTCCAGCCATTCCTGGGTATGTTGTTCGCGCCGGCCATTGGCGCCACTGATCAGCGTGTGGCTGGCGGCGCCCAGGCCCAGTACCTTGCCGCTTGTGGTGTCGAGGACGATAGCTTTGGTGCCTTGGGTGCCGCAGTCGATGCCAAGGTAAAGGTTTTGCTGGGTCATGGTGGAGTGCTCAGCAGTGTTGTTGTTTTGGATTGAAAACCCGATCAACGGTGGGAGCGGTTTGCCCTCGAAAGCAGTGGGTCAGTGAAGGGCATTTGACTGATACACCGCCATCGGGGGCAAGCCCCCTCCCACAGGGTTAAGCCGGTTTCTTCAGGAGGTGCTGCAGGGTTGCGGTAACGCCGTTATCGCGAAGGCTTGCATAGCACCGCTCAAACGCTGCCACAAACTCGGGAGAGTTGGGAATAGCCTTGCCAAAAATCTCCTCCACACCCAGCAACCGCTGGCTGATCAACGCATCATCGCTCACCAGTCCCTGACAGAACTCCGCGCGCGGATCAGGGATTTTGTAGCTCACGCCATTCTCATCGACGCCCTTCAAGTACAGCGCCCAGGCCGCGACCACCAGCGCCGCGCGCTCGGTCTCACGCCCATCGGCAATCAAGCGATTGATGGTCGGCACGGTGAACTTGGGAAACTTCGACGACCCGTCCGAACACACCCGCTCCAACTGGTCGGCAATCGCCTGATTGGAGAAGCGATCCACCAGGGTCTGCTTGTACTCGGTCAGGTCGATGCCCGGCACCGGCGCGAGGTTGGGTGTGACGTCCAGGTCCATATAGGCGCGCATATAAGCCACAAACACCGGATCGTTCATGGTCTCGTGCACAAACCGGTAACCCTTGAGAAAACCCAGGTAAGTCAGGGCCAGGTGGCTGCCGTTGAGCAGGCCGATCTTCATCTCTTCGTAGGGCGTGACGTCATCGGTGAACTGTACGCCGACCTTTTCCCAGGCCGGGCGTCCATTGACGAACTTGTCTTCCAGCACCCACTGCACAAAGGGTTCGCAGACCACCGGCCAGGCATCGTCGATGCCATGGTCGTCATGCAGCTGCAAGCGGTGGGCGGTGCTGGTCATCGGCGTGATGCGGTCGACCATGGCGTTCGGGAAGCTCACGTTGGCCTTGATCCACGCGTGCAGCTCGGCGTTGTGCAGGGCGGCGAAGGCCAGCAGCGCTTTGCGCGTGACGGCGCCGTTGTGCGGCAGGTTATCGCAGGACATCACCGTAAACGCCGGCACACCGGCCGCGCGACGCTGGGTAAGCGCCGCGCAGATAAAGCCGAACACGGTTTTCGGCGATTCGGGGTGCGCCAGGTCATGCTGGATCTGCGGCAGGTGGGCCATGAACTCGCCGTTGCTGTCGTCGATGCAGTAGCCGCCTTCGGTGATGGTCAACGAAACGATGCGAATCTGCGGGTCGGCCAGCTTGTCGATCAACGCCTGGGCGCTGTCTTCGGCCAGCAGCATGTCGCTGATCGAGCCGATCACGCGCACTTCGGTGTCGTCGGTATCGCCCAGTTCATACAGGGTGAACAGGTAATCCTGGCCAGCCAGGTCATCGCGAGCCTTGCGGTCTTCAGCGCGCAGGCCGACCCCACAGATGCTCCAGTCGAGGCCCTCGCCCGTGTTCATCAATGCATCGGTGTAATACGCCTGGTGCGCGCGGTGGAAACCGCCGACGCCGATATGCGCGATGCCCTGCGTGGTGCTGGCAATCGCATAGGCCGGGATCTTCACGTGCGGCGCCAGTTGGGTCAGGTTCTGTTTATTCAGTTTCATCACAAATCTCGCGAAATCAGGCGGCAGTGCGCAGTGGACGGGCCACGGCCACGCCGTCGGTGTCGAACAGATGGCAGTGCGCCGGGTCCAGGTGCAGGTGCAGGGTCTCGCCGTACTGGCTGGCCATGTCACCACGAATGCGCATGGTCAGCGGCTCGCCGTTGGCGGTGATCACGTGGCAGAAGGTGTCGCTGCCCAGGCGTTCGCCAACGTCGGCGGTGACGGTCAGCGTGGTTTGGCCGGGCGAGGCGATTTCCAGGTGCTCCGGACGAATGCCCAAGGTCACCGCGCTGCCGACGCTCAGGGTGGCGCCGCTCAATGGCAAGCTGATGGTGGTGCCAGCGTCCAGTTGCACGTCGCAGCCCTGGCCTTCGACGCGGGTGACTTTGCCCTTGAGAAAACCCATTTTCGGCGTGCCCAGAAAACCTGCCACAAACAGGTTGGCCGGCTGGTGGTACAGCTCCAGCGGCGAGCCGACTTGTTCAATGCGGCCGCTGTTGAGCACCACCACTTTGTCGGCCAGGGTCATGGCTTCGACCTGGTCGTGGGTCACGTAAATCATGGTCGCCTGCAGCTCTTTATGCAGGCGCGCGAGTTCCAGGCGCATCTGCACGCGCAGGGCGGCGTCGAGGTTGGATAGCGGTTCATCGAACAGGAAGATCTTCGGGTTACGCACAATCGCGCGGCCGATGGCCACACGCTGGCGCTGGCCGCCGGACAACTGTTTGGGCTTGCGCTCCAGCAGCGGGCCGAGCTCGAGAATGCGCGCCGCTTCGCTGACCTTGCTTTCCACCAGCTTTTTGTCGACGCCGGCCAGGTCCAGGGCAAACGACATGTTCTTGCGCACGCTCATGTGCGGGTACAGCGCGTAGGTCTGAAACACCATCGCCAGGTCGCGCTTGGCCGGGGTGACTTCGGTGATGTCGCGACCATCCAGCTCGATGGTGCCTTCGGTGACTTCTTCAAGGCCGGCGATCAGACGCAGCAGGGTGGATTTACCGCAGCCCGAGGGGCCGACGAAGACCACGAATTCCTTGTCGTTCACTTCCAGGTCGATGCCCTTGATGATGGAAAAGCCTTCGAAGCCTTTTTGCAGATTCTTGATTTTCAGGTTGGCCATGGGATGGGCCTCCGCTTTGAATTTTTTATTGAAAGACCGTTATTTCACGGCGCCGAAGGACAAACCGCGCACCAGCTGTTTCTGGCTGATCCAGCCGAAAATCAGGATCGGCGCGCAGGCCAGGGTCGACACGGCCGACAATTTGGCCCAGAACAAGCCTTCGGGGCTGGAGTAAGAGGCGATCAGCGCGGTCAGCGGCGCGGCATTCGAGGAGGTCAGGTTCAACGACCAGAACGCCTCGTTCCAGCACAGGATCAGCGACAGCAACACCGTGGAAGCCAGGCCACCCTTGGCAATCGGCAGCAGCACGCGGACCATTTCCTGCCACAGCGTGGCGCCATCCAGGCGGGCGGCTTCGAGGATGTCCTTGGGAATGTCTTTGAAGTAGGTGTAAACCATCCACACCACAATCGGCAGGTTGATCAGGGTGTAGATGATGATCAGCGCAATGCGCGTATCCAGCAGGCCAAAGCTCTTGGCCAACAGGTAGATCGGCATCAGCACGCCCACCGGCGGCAGCATCTTGGTGGACAGCATCCACAGCAGCGTGCCCTTGGTGCGCTGGGTTTCGTAGAACGCCATGGAGTAGGCGGCCGGTACCGAAATCAGCAGGCACAAGGCCGTGGCGCTGAACGAAATCACCACCGAGTTCCAGGCGTAGGCGAAGTAGTTGCTGCGCTCGTTGATGTGCAGGTAGTTCTCCAGCGTCGGCGTGAAGATGAACTGCGGCGGGGTGGCGAACGCGTCGATTTCGGTCTTGAAGCTGGTCAGCACCATCCAGAAGATCGGGAAGAAAATCAGGATCGCGATGGCCCAGGCCAGGGTGCCGAGCAACAGGCTTTGCAGGCGGCGAGATTGTTGAAGCGTCATGGCGCGGCCCTCAAGGCTTGTCAGTCAGGTTTTTGCCGATCATCCGCACCAGGATGATCGCCGCGATGTTGGCGATGACCACGGCAATCAAGCCGCCGGCCGAGGCCATGCCCACGTCAAACTGCACCAGCGCCTGGTTGTAGATCAGGTAGGCGAGGTTGGTCGAGGCGTAACCCGGGCCACCGTTGGTGGTGGTGAAGATTTCGGCAAACACCGAGAGCAAAAAGATCGTTTCGATCATCACCACCACGGCAATCGGGCGCGCCAGGTGGGGCAGGGTCAGGTGCCAGAAGATCGCGATGGCGCCGGCACCGTCCAGGCGTGCGGCTTCCTTTTGTTCCTGGTCCAGGGACTGCATGGCGGTCATCAGCAGCAGGATGGCGAAGGGCAGCCATTGCCACGACACAATGATGATGATCGACAGCAACGGGTAGTGCGCCAGCCAGTCCACGGGCTCGGCGCCGAACAGCTTCCATACGGCGGCGAGAATCCCCGACACCGGGTGGAAAATCAGGTTCTTCCAGATCAGCGCACCGACGGTGGGCATGATGAAGAACGGCGAAATCAACATCACCCGCACCACGCCACGGCCGAAAAACTCACTGGCCTCAAGCAGGGCGCTGATCAACACGCCGAACACCACGCTGATCAACAGCACGCTGCCCACCAGCAGCAAGGTATTGGTGGCGCCGGGCAGGAAGCCCGAGTCGGTGATGAAGTACGTGAAGTTTTCCAGGCCCACAAATTGGTTTTCGCCGGGGTAGAGCAGGTTGTAGCGGATCAGCGAAAAGTACAGGGTCATGCCCAGCGGCACGATCATCCACAGCAGCAGCAAGGCCACCGAGGGGCTGACGAGGAACCAGCCGGGGTTGGCCAGGCGGCTTTTGCGCGGCTTTTCAGGCGCGGCGGTTTGCACTTTGGCAGTGGTGGTATTCATAGGATCAGAACCAGTCAAGTACGTGCAGAGCGAGAGTCGAAGCGCGGTCAGTGTGGGAGCTGGCTTGCCTGCGATGGCATCAACTCGGTTTAAACAGAAAGACCGAGGTGTCTGTATCGCAGGCAAGCCAGCTCCCACATAAAGCAGGTCCCACATTTACAGGGGGACGCCTGCTTTACTTGGGATAACCCGCCCGCTTCATTTCACGCTCGGTGGTGGTCTGCGCGGCGGTCAAGGCTTGATCCACCGTTTGCTGACCGGTCAGCGCGCCCGAGAAGAACTTGCCGACTTGGGTACCAATGGCCTGGAACTCAGGAATGGTCACCAACTGAATACCGATATACGGCACCGGCTTGAGGGTCGGTTTGGTCGGGTCGGCGACTTTCAGCGATTCCAGCGTTACCTTGGCGAACGGTGCGGCCTTCATGTATTCGTCGCTGTAGGTCGACTTGCGCGTGCCTGGCGGTACGTTGGCAATGCCGTCGGTCTTGGCCACGAGCTGGCTGTATTCCTTGGACGTCGCCCAACTGGTGAAGACCTTGGCGGCGTCCTTGGCTTTGGAGCTGGTGGGGATCGCCAGGCTCCAGGAGTACAGCCACGACGTGCCCTTGTCGGTCGTCTCGTGCGGGGCGAAGGTGAAGCCCACGTGGTCGGAGACCTTGCTCTGAGTCTTGTCGGTGACAAACGAGCCGGCCACGCTGGCATCGACCCAGATCGCGCACTTGCCGCTGTTGAACAGCGCCAGGTTTTCGTTGAAACCGTTGCTGGAAGCGCCCGGCGGGCCGGATTTCTTCATGTTGTCGACGTAGAAGTTCAGCGCGTCCTTCCACTCGGGGCCGTTGAATTCGGGTTGCCACTTCTCATCGAACCAGCGCGCGCCGTAGCCGTTGGCCAGGGTCGTGATCAGCGCCATGTTCTCACCCCAACCGGCTTTGCCGCGCAGGCACAGGCCGTACTGCTCTTTGGTCTTGTCGGTGAGTTTGGCCGCGAATTCGCCGATCTGGGTCCAGGTCGGGTGCTCGGGCATAGTCAGCCCGGCGTCCTTGAACAGGTCGGTGCGGTAGTAGGTGATCGAGCTTTCGGCGTAGAACGGCAGGGCGTACAGCGAGCCCTTGACGGACAAACCGTCACGCACCGAAGGGAAAACATCATCGAGGTCGTAGGACGCCGGCAGATCTTTCATCGGCTCCAGCCAGCCTTTGGCGCCCCAGAGTGCGGCTTCGTACATGCCGATGGTCAGCACGTCGAACTGTCCGCCCTGGGTGGCGATGTCGGTGGTCAGGCGTTGGCGCAGCACGTTTTCTTCGAGCACCACCCAGTTCAACTTGATGTCCGGATGCTCGGTCTCGAACGTCTTCGAGAGTTTTTGCATGCGGATCATGTCGCTGTTGTTGACGGTGGCAATAGTCAGGGTTTGCGCGCCAAAACTGACGGCGCTGAGGGTCATGCATACAGTCATGCAAGAACAGGCAAGCAGCGTTTTTGCTGTGAACTTCATCGCGCACTCCATTTCTGCGCCCAGGGGCTACAGAAGGACAGTTATTGTTGTTGTGTCTTCCCACGAACAGTCAGGAAGAGTGTGCGTTGATTACAGCCTTCAAATGGGGTTATGACAAATCCTTGGGCGCACTTGGACTGATACTTTTTTGCACTCATCACTTTGCTTGCTGAAACAGTTAAGCCAGGTTCTGTTCCGTCAGCCGCTGCACCGCCAGGCGCCGGTAGTGGGAGGGCGTCATGCCCTTGAGCTGCTGAAAGCGCCGGTTGAAGTTGGAGATGTTGTTGAAACCCGACTCGAAGCACACGTCGGTCACGGCTTTATCGCCGTCTGCCAGCAACTCGCAGGACTTGCTGATGCGCAACCGGTTGACGAACTCGATAAAGGTGCGCCCCGTGGCCTGTTTGAATACGCGGGAAAAATACGTCGGCTTCATCCCCAGGTATTCCGCGACTTCCTCCAGCGATAATTCGCGGGCGTAGTGGGCGAAAATGTAGTCCACCGCGCGGTTGGTGCGGTCGATGCTGTGCTCGTCCGCCAGTTGCGGGGTGGTCACGCCAGACAACAATTGGTAGTGCTCACACGCGCTCAGCACTTCCAGCAGGATAAAGAAATGCCCCAGGCGCGCCATGCCCTGGGCGTCTTCGATGCGCTGCATCAGCGTCACGGCCTGGGCGATGGTTTTTTTGCAGCGGAACTCGATGCCGTATTGCGCACGTTCCAGCAACGGCGCCAGGCTCTTGAGCTCGGTAAAGATCTGACTGCCGCCCTCAAACAGCTCGTCGGTGAAGTTGACCAGCATGTCGCGCTTGGGCACGACCTCGTCTTCCTCCACCTGGCTGATCCAGTTGTGGGGCAGGTTGGGGCCGGTGAGGAACAGGCTTTCCGGATAAAAATTGCCGATGTAGTCGCCGATAAACACCTTGCCGGAACTGGCGACAATCAAGTGCAGCTCGTATTCCTTGTGGAAATGCCAGCGCACCAGCGGGCACGGGAAGCCGTGTTGGCGATAGATGATGGACAGACCGTTGTGATCGTCCATCAGCTCGTAGGAAGGGTCGGTGATTCGCGTTGCTCGGGTCATGCTGCCGTCGCTTTATTGTGGTTGCTGCCAAGGATAATGCCCCCTTGCGCGCGACCTCGCCAGCCTCGGTGTTTACACGCTGCGGTTTTTGGCCTCGATCCACTGGGACATGTACTGCGTACTTTTATGCGCATGGTGGCGCAGCATGCTGCCGGTGAAGTTGTCCCGGCGATGGGCCGCGAGCTGGAGGCGGCACTGCTCCAGGCATTGCACCAGCGCCGGGCCGTGCAGGGCCTGGTCGTAGCGGCGGGCAAGCAGGCGGCGGCCATCCTCCTGGGCCTGGGTCCACCGTTCGCGGTCCTGGTACAGCGCCACGGCGGCCGCTGCCAGGGCTGGCGCGCTATGTTCGATCGCACCCGGCCACGGTTGCTCATCACCCATGCCTTCGGCGCCGATGGGCGTGGTGACATTCGGCGTGCCGCAGAGCATTGCGTCCATCAGCTTGCCCTTGATCCCGGCGCCGAAGCGCAGCGGTGCCAGGCAGATACGCGCGGTGCCCATGACTTGCAGGGCGTCTTCGGCCCAGTTCATCACATGAAAGCCCTGCGCCGGGTTGTGCAATGCCGTGGCCTTGGGCGGGGTGTAGGAACCGTAGATATGTAACTGTGCGCCTGGCAATTGCTGACGGATCAGCGGCCACAGGCTGCTCTTCATCCACAACACCGCATCCCAGTTGGGCGCATGGCGAAAGTTGCCAATGCTCAGGAAGTGCGCGCGGTCCTCGAACGGTGCGAAGGGTTCGGTCGGCGGTTCCAGCATCAACGGGCACCCGTGGAGCAGGGCGGCGGGCACCTTGAACTGCTCGGTGAGCAGGCGGATTTCCACGTCGGAGATCACCAGGCTGATATCACAGCGGTAAATCGCTGCGATCTCGCGCTTGGCCAGGTCGGTGTCGGCCATCCGCCGGAATTCTTCCTTTAACGCTGGATTGAACAGCGCGCTGAAGTCATCGCTCTCGGGGTGGGCCTTGAGGTGGTCCTTGAAACGCTGGTGGCGAGCGTCACGCAAGCTTTGCAAATCGGACGTTTCCAGCACGCGCAAGGCGTCGGGGCAGCATTTCTCCACGCGCCAGCCGAATTGCTCTTCCATCATGAAACGGTCGAACACCACAATATCCGGGGCCAATTCGCGAATAAAATCATCGAAACTGCTGTTATTGAGTTCGATGGCGCATTCGGTGATGCCCAGCGCCGGCAAGTCGGCCTTGTGCTCGCCCATGGTTGCCGGGCTGCTGAACGTGATGTCCCAGCCCTGGTCCAGGAAGCTCTGTAATATCTGCATCATGTGCCCGCCGGCGGCCGATGAGCGTGGTTCCGGCCAGACATAACCAATGACCAGGACTTTGGTGGCGGGCTGATTCATCAACAACGAGTTCCTTGAAGGGCGGGCGAAAAGCGCGCAATTAAACCATAGCCGTTGTTAATCGGGCGCCCGCGTGACAATTTACGCTCGGCCATAGGTAGCTTCGCCCGTTTGTGGTTAACTTCTGCGTCTCGAATTCGTTTCAATAAACCCAGCATAAGGATTCTCTTCATGGCTCAAGTCACCCATCGTGGTAACCCAATCAAGGTTGAAGGCGAGCTGCCGCAAACCGGTACCCGGGCCCCCGATTTCATCCTGACTGCCGGCGACCTGTCGGACGCAACCCTGGCCACCTTCGCCGGCAAGCGCAAAGTACTGAACATCTTCCCAAGTGTTGACACCCCAACCTGCGCCACTTCGGTACGCAAGTTCAACGCCCAGGCCAACGACCTGAACAACGCCGTGGTGCTGTGCATTTCCAGCGACCTGCCGTTTGCCCAGGCCCGTTTCTGCGGCACTGAAGGCCTGGAAAACGTGAAGAACCTGTCGGATTTCCGCGACCCGGGCTTCGCCGTTGACTACGGTGTGTCGATTGTCGAAGGCGCGCTGCGCGGCCTGACCGCCCGCGCCGTTGTGGTACTGGACGAAAACAACAACGTGCTGCACAGCGAGTTGGTCAGCGAAATCGGCCAAGAGCCGAACTACGAAGCCGCCCTGGCTGTTTTGAAGTAACTGTTTCAGCGCATTACTGTCTTTTCGCAGTAACACGCTTGATAGATGATTGCGGCCTGGCCTAGTCCAGGCCGTTTTCATTTAGAGTCAGCGGCTTAGCTAAATAGCCCATAAACTAAGGCCAGAAGTTAAAAGTTGTAATCCAAGGTAAATAGCCGGTAAAGGCGCTTTTCTTAATGCGCCTCAGTGCTTATCTTTCAGCCTCCCAAAGTAGAAGCTCTCGCGCCCAATGGTTGATCACTCCATGCAATCCTCCCCCCGCAACTCCCGCCGCTGGCTGTTCGGCCTGCTCGTGCTGCTGGTTATCGCCGTCCTGTGCTGGAAATTCTGGCCCGGCAGCCATAAGGATGCCGGCGAGAAAAAACCGGCCGGGCATGCCGGCAAGTCGGGGATGATGCGCCCGGGCTTCGGCGGTTCCACCGGCCCGATTCCCGTGCGCGTGGCGCCGGCGGTGCTGGGTGAGTTCCCGGTGTACTACAAGGCCTTGGGCACGGTCACCGCGCTCAATACCATTAACGTACGCAGCCGGGTGGGCGGTGAGCTGGTGAAGATTGCCTTTGAAGAGGGGCAGATGGTCAAGGCCGGCGACCTGCTGGCGGAAATCGACCCGCGCAGCTACCAGAATGCCTTGCTGCAGGCCCAGGGCACGCTGTTGCAGAACCAGGCGCAGTTGAAAAACGCCCAGGTTGACGTCCAGCGTTACCGCGACCTGTATGCCCAGGACAGTATCGCCAAGCAGACCCTGGACACCGCCGAAGCGCTGGTCCTGCAATATCAGGGCACGGTCAAGACCAACCAGGGCGCGGTAGACGACGCCAAGCTCAACCTCGAATTCACCAAGATCCGCGCGCCTATCGGTGGCCGGGTGGGCTTGCGTCAGGTCGACGTGGGCAACCTGGTGGCAGCCAACGACACGACCTTCCTGGCGGTGATCACCCAGACGCAGCCGATCAGCGTGGTCTTCACTCTGCCGGAAAACACCCTGGACACCGTCCTCGCCCGTTACCACGCCGGCAACAAGCTGCCGGTGGAAGCCTGGGACCGTGGCGACGCCAAAAAACAGGCCGCGGGTGTGCTGCAAAGCCTGGACAACCAGATCGACGTGACCACCGGTACCCTGAAATTCAAGGGCCGTTTCGATAACAAGGACCAGGCACTGTTTCCCAACCAGTTCGT
The DNA here is from genome assembly GCF_025466135.1 of Pseudomonas sp. 14P_5.3_Bac1. NCBI lineage: Bacteria > Pseudomonadati > Pseudomonadota > Gammaproteobacteria > Pseudomonadales > Pseudomonadaceae > Pseudomonas > Pseudomonas sp. 14P_5.3_Bac1. Next base: position 16,479 of record NZ_JANLOF010000012.1, read on the forward strand.
CAACGTGCACCTGCTCGCCGACACCTTGCACAACGTGGTGCTGGCGCCGTCTGCCGCGATTCAGTTTGGCAACAACGGCACCTTCGTCTACAAGCTCGACGGCGACAAGAAGGTCAAGGTCCAGCCACTGGTGGTCGGCGATACCGATGGCGACAACACCGTGATCAAGGAAGGCCTGGCGGCCGGCGACCGTGTGGTGATGGAAGGCACCGACCGCTTGAAGGATGGCAGCGAAATCGAAGTGGTCAACGACAGCAGCGAGGTGCCGACCACCCCGACCGAGCACCTGCAAGGCAAGCCTGCGGCAAAAGGGGAGACCGGCGCTAACGCCGGCAAGGCGCAAAAGGTCGGTTCATGAACCTGTCGCGGCTGTTTATCCTTCGCCCGGTTGCCACCACGCTGAGCATGCTGGCCATTGTCCTGGCCGGCATTATTTCCTATCGCTTGCTGCCGGTATCGGCCTTGCCTCAGGTGGATTACCCGACCATCCGGGTGATGACCCTGTACCCCGGCGCCAGCCCCGATGTGATGACCAGCGCGGTCACCGCGCCGCTTGAGCGCCAGTTCGGGCAAATGCCCGGCCTGACCCAAATGGCGTCCACCAGCTCGGGCGGTGCGTCGGTGCTGACCTTGCGTTTCAACCTCGACATCAATATGGATGTCGCCGAGCAACAGGTGCAGGCCGCGATCAACGCCGCGACCAACCTGCTGCCCAAGGATTTGCCGGCACCGCCGGTGTACAACAAGGTCAACCCCGCGGACACCCCGGTGCTGACCCTGGCGATTACCTCCAAGACCATGCTGCTGCCCAAGCTCAACGACTTGGTGGATACGCGCATGGCGCAAAAAATTGCCCAGATCAGTGGCGTCGGCATGGTCAGCATCGCCGGCGGCCAACGCCAGGCCGTGCGCATCAAGGTCAACCCCGAGGCCCTGGCCGCCAATGGCTTGAACCTGTCGGACGTGCGCACGCTGATCGCCGCGTCCAACGTCAACCAGCCCAAAGGCAACTTCGACGGCCCGACGCGGGTGTCGATGCTGGACGCCAACGACCAGTTGGTCTCGCCCCAGCAATACGCCGAATTGATCCTGGCCTACAACAATGGTGCGCCGCTGCGCCTCAAGGATGTGGCACAAATTGTCGACGGCGCCGAAAACGAGCGCCTTGCCGCCTGGGCCAACGAAAACCAGGCCGTGTTGCTGAATATCCAGCGCCAGCCGGGCGCCAACGTGATTGAGGTCGTCGACCGTATCAAGGCGTTGCTGCCGAGCATCACCGACAACCTGCCGGCCGGCCTGGACGTGACGGTGCTCACCGACCGTACCCAGACCATCCGCGCCTCGGTCACCGATGTGCAACACGAATTGCTGATCGCCATTGCCCTGGTAGTGATGGTGACGTTTCTGTTTTTGCGTCGTGTCAGCGCCACGATCATTCCGTCCATCGCCGTGCCGCTGTCGCTGATCGGCACCTTTGGCGTGATGTACCTGGCGGGCTTCTCCGTCAACAACCTCACGCTGATGGCCCTGACCATCGCCACCGGGTTTGTGGTCGACGATGCCATCGTGATGCTGGAGAACATCTCGCGCTATATCGAGGAGGGCGAGACGCCGCTCAATGCCGCGCTCAAGGGCGCCAAGCAGATCGGCTTCACCCTGATTTCCCTGACCCTGTCGCTGATCGCGGTGTTGATCCCGTTGTTGTTCATGGCTGACGTGGTGGGGCGGCTGTTCCGCGAATTCGCGATCACCCTGGCGGTGGCGATCCTGATTTCCCTGGTGGTTTCGCTGACCTTGACGCCGATGATGTGCGCACGGCTGCTCAAGCGCGAACCCAAGGAAGAAGAACAGGGCCGTTTCTACAAGGCCAGCGGCGCCTGGATCGACTGGCTGATCGAAGCCTACGGGCGCAAGTTGCAGTGGGTGCTCAGGCACCAGCCGCTGACCTTGCTGGTGGCCATCGCCACCCTGGGCCTGACGGTGGTGCTGTACCTGGTGGTGCCCAAGGGCTTCTTCCCGGTGCAGGACACCGGGGTTATCCAGGGTATTTCCGAAGCGCCACAGTCGATTTCGTTTGCCGCGATGAGCCAGCGCCAGCAAGAGCTGGCCAAGGTGATCCTGGCTGATCCAGCGGTGGAAAGCCTGTCGTCCTATATCGGTGTGGATGGCGATAACGCCACCCTCAACAGCGGGCGCCTGTTGATCAACCTCAAGGCGCACGGCCAGCGCGACTTGAGTGCGGCCCAGGTGATCACACGGCTGCAGCCGGAAATCGACAAGCTGGTGGGCATTCGCCTGTTCATGCAGCCGGTGCAGGACCTGACGATCGAAGACCGCGTCAGCCGCACCCAGTACCAGTTCAGCATGTCGTCACCCGACGCCGACCTGCTGGCGCTGTGGAGCGACAAGCTGGTACACGCCCTCAGCCAGTTGCCGGAACTCACTGATGTGGCCAGCGACCTGCAGGACAAAGGCCTGCAGGTGTTCCTGGTGATCGACCGCGACGCCGCCTCGCGCCTGGGCGTCAGCGTATCGACCATCACTGACGCACTGTACGACGCCTTCGGCCAGCGGCAGATTTCCACCATCTACACGCAGGCCAGCCAGTACCGGGTGGTGTTGCAGGCTCAATCCGGTGAAACCCTCGGCCCGGCGGCGCTCAACCAGATCCATGTGAAAACCACCGACGGCGGCCAGGTGCGCCTGTCGAGCCTGGCCCACGTGGAGCAGCGTCAGGCGCAGTTGGCGATCGCGCACATTGGCCAGTTCCCCGCGGTGATGATGTCGTTCAACCTGGCCCCCGGCGTCGCGCTGGGCAAAGGCGTGGAGCTGATCAACCAGACCCAGAAAGACATTGGCATGCCAGTGGGCGTGCAGACCCAGTTCCAGGGCGCGGCGCAGGCGTTTGAGGCGTCGCTGTCGAGCACCTTGCTGCTCATCCTGGCGGCGGTGGTCACCATGTACATCGTGCTGGGCGTGCTCTACGAGAGCTACATCCACCCGATCACCATCCTCTCGACCTTGCCGTCGGCAGCGGTGGGGGCCTTGCTGGCGTTGCTGCTCAGTGGCAATGACCTGGGCATGATCGCGATCATCGGCATCATCCTGCTGATCGGTATCGTGAAAAAGAACGCAATCATGATGATCGACTTCGCCCTCGACGCCGAACGCAACCAGGGCCTGGACCCGCAGACCGCGATCTACCAGGCGGCGCTGCTGCGTTTCCGGCCGATCCTGATGACCACCCTGGCCGCCCTGTTTGGTGCAGTGCCGTTGATGCTGGCCACCGGCTCTGGCGCCGAGTTGCGCCAGCCCCTGGGCCTGGTGATGGTCGGCGGCTTGCTGGTGAGCCAGGTATTGACCCTGTTCACCACGCCGGTGATCTACCTGTACTTCGACCGCCTTGGCCGCCGCTGGCGCAAAGAGCCGCAAAGCCTGGAGCCGGTTGAGTCATGAACCTGTCCGGACCGTTCATTCGCCGGCCGGTAGCGACCATGCTGCTGAGCCTGGCGATCATGTTGCTCGGCGGCGTCAGCTTCAACTTGCTGCCGGTGTCGCCGCTGCCGCAGATCGACTTCCCGGTGATCGTGGTCTCCGCCAGTTTGCCCGGGGCCAGCCCCGAGGTGATGGCGTCCACCGTGGCCACGCCGCTGGAGCGCTCGTTCGGCGCGATTGCCGGCATCACCACCATGAGCAGTTCGTCGAGCCAGGGTTCGACGCGGGTGATCCTCGCCTTTGACTCCGACCGTGATATCAACGGCGCGGCGCGCGAAGTGCAGGCGGCCATCAATGCCTCGCGCAACCTGCTGCCCAGCGGCATGCGCAGCATGCCGACCTACAAGAAGATCAACCCGTCCCAGGCGCCGATCATGGTGCTGTCGCTGACCTCCGACGTGCTGCAAAAGGGCGAGCTGTACGACCTGGCCTCGACCATTCTTTCGCAAAGCCTGTCGCAGGTGCCGGGCGTGGGTGAAGTGCAGATCGGCGGCAGCTCCCTGCCGGCGGTGCGCATCGAGCTGGAACCCAAGGCCCTCGACCAGTACGGCGTGGCCCTGGACGACGTGCGCAACACCATCGCCAATGCCAACCAGCGCCGGCCCAAGGGCTCGCTGGAAGACAGTGAGCGCAACTGGCAGATCCAGGCCAACGACCAACTGGAAAAGGCCAAGGATTACGAGCCGCTGCTGATTCGCTACCAGAACGGCGCGGCCCTGCGCCTGGGCGACGTGGCAAAAATCAGCGACGGCGTGGAAGACCGCTACAACAGCGGCTTTTTCAACAATGACTCGGCGGTGCTGCTGGTGATCAACCGCCAGTCCGGCGCCAACATCATTGAGACCGTCCGGCAGATCAAGGCCCAGCTGCCGGCGTTGCAGGCGGTGTTGCCGTCCAGCGTCAAGCTCAACCTGGCGATGGACCGTTCCCCGGTGATCACCGCGACCCTGCATGAAGCCGAGATGACCTTGCTGATTGCCGTGGCCCTGGTAGTGCTGGTGGTGTACCTCTTCCTGGGTAATTTCCGTGCTTCGTTGATCCCGACCCTGGCGGTGCCGGTGTCGTTGGTGGGCACCTTTGCGGTGATGTACCTGTTCGGCTTCTCGCTGAACAACTTCTCGCTGATGGCGCTGATTCTGGCCACGGGCCTGGTGGTGGACGATGCCATCGTGGTGCTGGAGAACATTTCCCGGCACATCGACGATGGCGTGCCGCCGATGAAGGCGGCGTATCTGGGCGCGCAGGAAGTCGGCTTTACCTTGCTGTCGATGAACGTGTCGCTGGTGGCGGTGTTTCTGTCCATCCTGTTTATGGGCGGTATCGTCACCAACCTGTTCCGTGAGTTCTCCATCACCTTGTCGGCGGCGATCATCGTCTCGCTGATCGTGTCGCTGACCTTGACCCCGATGCTCTGCGCGCGTTGGCTCAAACCGCACATCAAAGGGCATATGAGCGGCTTGCAGCGCTGGAGCCACAGGATCAACGAGCGCATGGTGGCGGTGTATGCCACCAGCCTGGACTGGGTACTGCGCCACCGACGCCTGACCCTGCTGAGCCTGTTGCTCACCGTGGGCGTGAACATCGCGCTGTACGTGGTGGTGCCGAAAACCTTCATGCCGCAACAGGACACCGGTCAGTTGATCGGTTTTGTGCGCGGCGACGACGGGCTGTCGTTCAATGTGATGCAGCCGAAGATGGAGACCTTCCGCAAGGCGGTGCTCAAGGACCCGGCAGTGCTCAGCGTGGCCGGCTTTATCGGCGGCAACAACGGCACCAACAACGCGGTGATGCTGGTGCGCCTCAAGCCTATCGCCGAGCGCAAGATCTCGGCCCAGGCGGTGATCGAGCGCATTCGCAAGGAAGTACCGCTGGTGCCGGGCGGGCGCTTGTTCCTGATGGCCGACCAGGACCTGCAGTTTGGCGGCAGTCGCGACCAGACCAGCGCGCAGTATTCCTACATCCTGCAAAGCGGTGACCTGGCTGCGTTGCGCCTGTGGTACCCGAAAGTGGTCGCCGCGTTGCGCGAGCTGCCGGAGCTGACCGCCATCGACGCCCGTGAAGGCCGTGGCGCAGCGCAGGTGACGCTGGTGGTCGACCGCGACCAGGCCAAGCGCCTGGGCATCGACATGAGCATGGTCACTGCGGTGTTGAACAACGCCTACAGCCAACGGCAGATTTCCACCATCTACGACAGCCTCAACCAGTACCAGGTGGTGATGGAGGTCAACCCGAAATACGCCCAGGACCCGATCACCCTGAACCAGATGCAGGTGATCACTTCCACCGGCGCGCGGGTGCCGCTATCGACCATTGCCCACTACGAGAACAGCCTGGCCGACGACCGGGTCAGCCATGAAGGCCAGTTCGCCTCGGAGAACATCGCGTTTGATATGTCGCCCGGGGTCACGGTGGAGCAGGGCACGGCCGCCATCGAGCGCGCGATTGCCAAGGTGGGCTTGCCCGAAGACGTGATCGCCAAGATGGCCGGCACTGCCGACGCGTTTGCAGCGACCCAGAAGGGTCAGCCGTTCATGATCCTCGGCGCGCTGGTGGCGGTTTATCTGGTGCTGGGTATTCTGTATGAAAGCTACATTCACCCGCTGACCATCCTCTCGACCTTGCCGTCGGCCGGTGTCGGCGCGTTGCTCTCGATCTACCTGTTGGGCGGCGAGTTCAGCCTGATCTCACTGCTGGGCTTGTTCCTGTTGATCGGGGTGGTGAAGAAGAACGCGATCCTGATGATCGACCTGGCCCTGCAACTGGAGCGCCATGACGGCATGAGCCCGGTGGAATCGATCCGCAGCGCGTGCCTGTTGCGCCTGCGCCCGATCCTGATGACCACGCTGGCCGCCATTCTCGGCGCCTTGCCGTTGCTGCTCGGCTCCGGCGACGGCGCGGAAATGCGCCAGCCGCTGGGCCTGACGATTATTGGCGGCCTGGTGTTCAGCCAGATCCTGACCCTTTACACCACCCCGGTGGTTTACCTCTATCTTGACCGCGCGCGCCACCGCTTCAACGCCTGGCGCGGCGTGCGTACCGATGCTGCCTTGGACACTGCGCTATGACCGATTCAACCTTGACCCAATTGGCCATGAGCATGCTCCGTGGTTTGCGCGTTGCCAGCCTGCTGCTGTGCGGCGCGTTGCTCAGCGCCTGCGCCATCGGGCCTGACTACAAACGTCCGGATGTCATCGAGCCGGTGCAATTCAAAGAAGCCCAGGGCTGGAGCCAGGCCGCGCCCAGCGACTCGCTGGCGCGAGGCGCCTGGTGGGAGCTGTACGGCGACCGCCAGCTGAATGACCTGGTGACGCGCCTGAACAACGCCAACCAGACCGTGGCCCAGGCCGAAGCGCGTTTCCGTCAGGCCCAGGCCCAGGTGCGCAGCGCGCGCGGTGCGTTCTTTCCAACGGTGGACCTGAGTGCCGGAAAAACCCGCGCCAGCCAGGGCACCGGCAGCAGTAACGCCAGCCTGAGCAGTTCCAGCAGCGGTATCCGCGACACCCTCAACGCGCAACTGGGCGTGAGTTGGGAGGCGGATGTGTGGGGCAAATTGCGCCGCGGCCTGGAAGCCAATGAAGCCACGGCCGAGGCCAGCTCGGCAGACCTGGCGGCGATGCGCTTGAGCCAGCAATCGGAGCTGGTGCAAGACTACTTGCAACTGCGTGTCATGGATGAACAGACGCGGTTGTTGCAGGCCACGCTGGACACTTATCAGCGTTCGCTGCAAATGACCGAGAACCAATACCGCGCCGGTGTGTCCGGCAAGGACGCGATCGCTCAGGCGCAAACTCAGCTCAAGACCACCCAGGCCAGCCTGATCGACTTGATCTGGCAGCGGGCCCAGTTGGAAAACGCCATTGCGGTATTGATCGGCGAGGCACCGGCCAACTTCAACCTGGCGGTGAGCAAAGATATTCCAGCCTTGCCGCAGATTCCCGTGAGCCTGCCGTCGCAACTGTTGGAGCGCCGTCCGGACATTGCTTCGGCTGAGCGCGCGGTGATCGCGGCGAACGCAAATATCGGTGTGGCCAAGGCGGCTTATTATCCGGATTTGACCTTGAGTCTGGCCGGCGGCTATTCCAGCAGCACCTACGCCGACTGGATCAGCTTGCCGAACCGCTTCTGGTCGGTGGGGCCGAAGTTGGCGATGACGTTGTTCGACGGTGGGCAGCGGTCGGCGGAGGTTGATCGCAGCGTGGCCTCGTATGACGAGACGGTCGCCAAGTATCGCCAGACGGTGCTGGATGGTTTTCGCGAGGTTGAAAACTACATGGTGCAGTTGAAGGTGCTGGAGGATGAGGCGGTCGTCAGCAATGAAGCGCTGGAAGCTGCGCGCGAATCGCTGCGGTTGACGCAGAATCAGTACAAGGCCGGTTTGATTGCGTATCTGGATGTCGTCACGGTGCAGGCCACGGCCCTTAGCAATGAGCGGACCGTGCTGACGTTGTTGCAGACGCGGTTGGTGGCGAGTGTGCAGTTGATTGCGGCGCTGGGCGGTGGGTGGGATGGGCAGGTGGCGTTCAAGGAGTGATTGAGCCGCTGTCCGTTGCTGCCCTCTAGAGCCGGGAGGGGGCAAGCCCCTCCCGAAGTCGCCGATCCAGACGCCACTTCAAGCCCCGACCACCGCAACGTTAAGCCAGTAGATTGACGTCAAAGCGCCACTAATTGCCCCATGGTAATTAATCAACGCGCCCATAATTATTCTCGCTACAATCGCCCGCTTTGCCACTTGGCACGGGCGCTCCAGGCCCGTCAGTTCTGAGACATTCCATGCTGATCGGTAGCTATTCCCCCTCCTTGGTCGTGATTTCCCTGTTCGTCGCGATCCTGGCGTCCTACACCGCGCTGGACCTCGCCGGCCGTCTCGCGACCGCCAGGGGCCGCGCCGTGTACGTGTGGATGACGGGCGGCGCATTGGCGATGGGCGTAGGCGTGTGGTCCATGCACTTTATCGGCATGTTGGCCTTGCGCCTGCCGTTTGCCCTCGGGTTTGACCTGGGCATCACCGCGCTGTCCCTGCTGATCGCCGTGTTGTCCAGCGGCTTTGCCTTATGGCTGGTCAGCCAGCCACGCCTGCCGGCGTGGCAACTGGCGTTCGGTGCGCTGATCATGGGCGCGGGCATCAGCAGCATGCACTACACCGGCATGGCCGCGATGCGCATGACGCCGGGCATCGACTATGACCCGACCCTGTTCGGCGCTTCATTGTTGATCGCGGTCATCGCGTCCGGCGCTGCGCTGTGGATCGCCTTCAATCTGCGTCGCAACACGCCTTACGTACGCCTGGCACGCGGTGGCGCAGCCGTGGTGATGGGCATCGCAATCGTGGGCATGCACTACACCGGCATGGCCGCTGCGCGCTTTGATGACAACAGCTTCTGCGGCGCCGCCCTGACGGGCCTGAGCGGCAAGGGCCTGGACAACCTGGTGCTGGTGACCACGCTGGCCGTGTTGATCATCGCGCTGCTGACTTCGTTGCTTGACGCTCGCCTTGAAGCGCGCACTGCCGTACTCGCCGACTCCCTGACCCTGGCCAACCAGGAACTGACGCACCTGGCCCTGCACGACATGCTCACCGGACTGCCCAATCGCACCTTGCTCGCCGACCGTATTCAGCAAGCCATCCAGGCGGTGAAGGAGCAGGGCGGTTGCTTTGCCCTGATGTTCATCGACCTGGATGGGTTCAAACCGGTCAACGACGCGTTTGGTCATCACATGGGTGACCAGTTGTTGCGCGAGGTGGGCCTGCGCTTGCGCGAGGACTTGCGCAGCCATGACACCTTGGCCCGTATCGGCGGGGATGAGTTTGTGTTGCTGGTGCAATTGACGCAGCCGGACGACGCCGTGGGCCTCGCCGAACGTCAGGTCGGGCTGATCAACCGTGCCTTCAAGGTTGCCAAGCATGAACTGAAAATCTCCGCCAGCATCGGTATCGCGCTGTTTCCGGGCAACGGCAATAACCCGCAAGAGCTGTTGATGAACGCCGACGCTGCCATGTACCACGCCAAGGGCATGGGCAAGAACGGTTACAGCTTCTTTGATGCGTCGATGAACACCGACGCACGCAAGCAGTTGCAGTTATTGCAGGACCTGCGCAACGCCCTCGAGCACGAGCAATTTCGTTTGTATTACCAGCCCAAGATCGATGCGTTGAGCGGCATCCCGGTCGGTGCCGAAGCCTTGCTGCGCTGGGAGCATCCGCAGCAGGGTCTGTTGTTGCCTGCGACGTTTATCGACCTGGCGGAAAAGACCGGGTTGATTATTCCTATCGGCGAGTGGGTGTTGAACGAAGCCTGTCGTCAGATGCGGCTGTGGTATGCGCTGGGCTATGAAGACTGGCGCATTGCGGTGAACCTGTCGGCCTTGCAGTTTTGCCATGCCGGGCTGGTCAAGAGTGTGGCCGCAGCCCTCGACCGTCACCAGTTGCCGGCCAATAGCCTGACCCTGGAAATCACCGAAACCACCGCCATGAGTGACGCCGACGCGAGCATGACGGTGTTGCAGCAGTTGTCGGACATGGGCGTCGACCTGTCCATCGATGACTTCGGCACCGGCTATTCGAGCCTGATGTACCTCAAGCGCCTGCCCGCCAATGAGCTGAAGATCGATCGCGGGTTTGTCCGCGACCTGGAACACGACGGCGACGATGCCGCCATCGTTTCCGCCATCGTCGCCCTCGGCCAGGCCCTGGGGCTGCGGATTGTCGCCGAAGGCGTGGAGACTGATGTGCAGCAGAGTTTCCTCACCCGCCTGGGGTGCAACTCGCTGCAAGGCTATCTGTTGGGGCATCCCTTGCCGGCTGACGGTTTCATGGCCGACATCCAGCGTGGCGAAGAGGCGGGAGCGCCTGACAAAAGCCGTGCGTGACGAGTATTCTTGGCCCCAACCCTAACCATCAGGTTGAGTCAGGAGACCGCACGCATGGACAAAGTCGTCATCATCACTGGGGGCAGCCGTGGCATCGGCGCCGAGACGGCATTACTGGCCGCTCGCGAGGGCTACCGCATCTGCATCAACTATCAGTCCGACGAAAACGCCGCCCACAGCGTGCTCGAACAGGTTCGCGCCCTTGGCGCCCAGGCGATTGCAGTGCGTGCGGATGTCAGCATCGAAGATGAAGTGGTTGCGCTGTTCAGTCGCGTGGATGCCGAGCTGGGCCGTGTCACCGCGCTGGTGAACAACGCCGGCACCGTGGGGCATAAGTCGCGGGTCGACGAGATGTCCGAATTCCGCATCCTCAAGATCATGAAGACCAACGTGCTCGGGCCGATCCTGTGCGCCAAGCATGCCGTGCTGCGCATGTCGCCAAGGCACGGCGGGCAGGGTGGCAGTATCGTCAACGTGTCGTCAGTGGCGGCGCGCCTGGGTTCGCCGGGTGAATACGTCGACTATGCCGCCTCCAAGGGAGCACTGGACACCTTCACGCTGGGGCTGTCGAAAGAAGTTGCCGGTGAAGGGATTCGCGTCAACGCCGTGCGGCCCGGCTATATCTTTACCGACTTCCATGCCCTGAGTGGCGACCCGGACCGGGTCAGCAAACTGGAGTCCGGCATTCCAATGGCCCGTGGCGGGCGCCCGGACGAAGTGGCCGAGGCGATTATCTGGTTGCTGTCGGACAAGGCCTCGTACACCACCGGCACCTTCCTGGACCTGGGCGGCGGTCGCTGATTACCGCTGTTGACCGGCTGTTGAGTGAGGCACCCAAGGGGCGCCTCACTGCGACGCTCAGGGCAGCTTGATCTGATACGCCGCCAACTGCGCCTTGTGTTGCGCCTCCACCGTGCTTGGGTCGACGCGTTTGGCGAACTGGGTCAAGTCGCGACGGGCGTTTTCCTTATCGCCCAGCCGGTCATAGGCCAGCGCTCGCTGGTAGTAGGCCCACGCGTAGTCAGGCTGTTTGATCAGTCCGGCGCTGTAGGCTTCGGCGGCTTCGCGGTACTGGCCGAGATCGTAGAGCGCCAGGCCCAAATGATAGAACGTCGGCATGTTGAACCCGGCGCCTTTGCCATTCTCGCCCAGGCCGGCATCCAGATTGGACTGCACCAGTTCGAGGGCTTTTTGCGGGTTGCCGTTGAGGCGGTACAGGTAGCTCAGCTCCAGGGTCGCGCGCGGTTCGGGGTGCGGGTTGGTGGCGATGGATTTTTCGCGCGCGCTGATGGCTTGCGGATACTGCTTGAGGTTTGTGTAGGCCACTGACTGCAGCAGGTACACGGTGCTCTTGATTTTGGGCGGCAGGGTGTTCTTCGTCAGGCACAGCTCTGACTCTTGAATCACCTGCTGATTTTGCTCGGCTCTCATGGCCTTGCTGGTGTTGACGCAATGCTGCAGGTTGAGTTCGGCGGGGGTTGGCTGGTGCGCGCAACCGGTGACGACTGCGGCAACGGCCAGCAGGGCGAAACCACGAATAGAGGCGTTAGGCATGCTTGGTCAGTCCAGCAGATTGGCGTTGAGGTCGGGGCGATAGACTTGCAGCAGGGCAGGCGTGACGGTGCCTTGCAAGGAGCAGAAGATCTTCGTACGGCCCTCGGTCGGCCCTTTTTCCAGGCTCAGCGTACGTTCTACAAAGCCAAAGGGCGTGGCCACGCCCGGCCCCGCCAAGCCTTCGGTGCGCCATTGGCCGATCGGGTCGCCCACCCGGCGAATATCGGCGCGGCTGACGTTGCCGCGTTCTGCTACCAGGCGTGCGTGGTCGGCGATCAAGGGCTTGAGGCGCTCGGCAACATCGCTCACCGAACCTTCGGCGACGAATCCCCAGAACAGCAAATTGCCGACATTGGGCAGCGACATGGCTTCATTGTGATACCCCACAAGGCGTACGCCGTTGACCACCAGCGGTTGCTCAAAGGCCTGATAGCGACCGCCTTCCTGCAATGGGTTCATGACCACTGGAGCGCTGACGTTGCCCTGTTTGGCCACGCGCAGGGTGCCGGCGGGCAGGGAGGCGGTGTTGAGGGTTTCGAAAAAGCGTGCGTCACAGCGGGAGAAATCGCTGAACAGCTGATCGGGGGTGGCGGCAGTGGTTTGGCCCTGGGCCTGGCTGGCAAGCGCCAGCAAGCAAAGGGCGGATAACAGTGGGCGAAGCATCGGCGTCATCCATGAGCGTTGAGGGGCGGCGAGTGTAACAAGGCCCAAACGCCTTCGCTAACAGGATGAGCGTTGCCCGGCGGTCAGGCTCCGGCGAGCCCGTTCAAAACGAGCGCACGATCCGCCCCAGCGTTTCCATCGCTTTCTCCGACGCCTCGGTCCACGGGCTGCCGTAATTCAAGCGAATGCAATTTCTGAAGCGCTGGGTCGCCGAGAAAATCGGTCCCGGCGCAATGCTGATGCCTTGGGCCAGGGCCATCTGGAACAGCTTCAGCGAATCGGTTTGCTCCGGCAGTTCGAGCCACAAAAAATACCCGCCAGCCGGCTGGCTGACCCGTGTCTGGGCCGGGAAATAGCGGGCGATTGCCGCCAGCATCGCGCTTTGCTGTTCTTCCAGGGCATAGCGCAACTTGCGCAAATGGCGGTCATAGCCACCGTGCTGCAGGTAGTCGGCAATCGCCGCCTGCGCCGGCATTGAAGGGCACAACGAGGTCATCAGCTTCAAGCGCTCGACCTTCTGCGCATAGCGCCCGGCGGCCACCCAGCCAACGCGATAACCCGGGGCCAGGCTTTTGGCGAAGGAACCGCAATGCATCACCAGGCCTTCGGTGTCGAAGGCTTTGGCCGGTTTGGGCGCGTGCTGCCCGTAATACAACTCGGCGTACACGTCGTCTTCAATCAGCGGCACCTGGTGACTGCGCAGCAGTTCCACCAACGCCTGCTTTTTGGCCTCCGGCAGGGTTGCGCCCATCGGGTTCTGGAAGCTGGTCATGGTCCAGCACGCCTTGATCGGGTAGCGCTCAAGGCTTTGCGCCAAGGCGTTGAGGTCAATGCCGTCGCGTGGGTGCACCGGAATCTCCACCGCCTTGAGCTTCAGACGTTCCAGCACTTGCAGGCAGGCATAAAACGCCGGCGCTTCGATGGCGACCAGATCGCCCGGCTCGGTCACGGCCTGCAGGCACAGGTTCAGGGCCTCAAGCGCGCCGTTGGTGATCAGCAGCTCTTCCATCGGCAGCATCAGGCCACCGACCATGTAACGCAGGGCAATTTGCCTGCGCAGCTGCGGGTTGCCCGGTGACATGTCGGTCACGACCAGGCGTGGGTCCATTTCGCGGCTGGCACTGGCCAGCGAACGTGCCAGGCGTGGCAAAGGGAACAGCATCGGGCTGGGAAAGGCCGAACCGAAGGGCACGGTGTTGGGGTCTTTGATGGAGTCCAGTACCGAAAACACCAGTTCACTCACATCGACTTCGGTGGATTCGTGCACATGCTCACTCACCACCGGCTCGGAAAACGGGCTCGGTGCGTGGGTGTTGACGAAGTAACCGGAACGCGGCCGCGCGCGGATCAGCCCACGGCGTTCGAGCAGGTAATACGCCTGGAACACCGTGGACGGGCTGACGCCGTAGGTCTGGCTCGCATAGCGCACCGACGGCACGCGCTGGCCGGGCCCGAGCACGCCGGAGCGGATCAGTTCTGCGATGTCATCGGCGAATTTTTCGTAGCGTTTCATGAAGGCCTTAAAAACAGTTTTCTCATTATGAACACAGGGCAAACAGTGGCTGCGGGCCTGTGTCGGTTAGGCCTCAGCGGTTCATCGGCGCTACAAAGCGGCTGTCGGCAGCACTGTAGATCCAGGGCTCATCCACGTCCGTCACCTTGAACCGCAGGGTCTGTGAACTGCTCGCCGGCTTGTCGGCCAACAACGCCACCGACACCGGCACATCGCTGATTTCCCCCGGCGCCAGGCTGAGCTCGGTCTTGCCTTGCAGCACGAAACCCTCGGCGTTCACCAACGCCAGCCGATAGTGCTGGCGCTGCTGGGTTTTGTTGATGACCTTGAGGCTGTAAATGTTTTCGATCAAGCCCTGGCTGTTTTCGCGGAACATGCCGCGGTCCTTGGTGACATCGAGCGATACCATCGGCCGTCCTACCAAGGCCACCACCAGTGCGGCGATCATCACCAGCAGCACGGCACTGTAGCCGATCAGTCGCGGCCGGAGCAGGTGGGTTTTGCCGCCCTGCAGTTGGTGCTCGGAGGTATAGCTCACCAGCCCGCGGGCATAGCCCATTTTGTCCATGATCGAATCGCAGGCGTCGATGCAGGCCGCGCAGCCGATGCACTCCATCTGCAAGCCGTCGCGAATATCAATGCCGGTGGGGCACACCTGCACGCACAGCTGGCAGTCGATGCAGTCACCCAGGCCGACGTCGGCGGGCGTCACGTCTCGTTTGCGCGGGCCGCGGTGTTCTCCACGCGCCGCATCGTAAGAAATGGTCAGGGTGTCCTTGTCGAACATCACGCTCTGGAAGCGCGCATAGGGGCACATGTGCATGCACACCGCCTCACGCAGCCAGCCGGCATTGATGTACGTGGCCGCGGTGAAAAACAGCACCCAGAACAGGCTGACGCCGCCCATTTGCCAGGTCAGCAGCTCCAAGGCCAGGGGCCGGATGGGCGTGAAGTAGCCGACAAACGTCAGCCCGGTCAACACGCTGATGCCCAGCCACAGCGTATGTTTGGCCGAGCGCCGCGCCAGCTTGTTCAGGCTCCACGGCGCCGCGTGCAGCTTGATACGCTGGTTGCGTTCGCCTTCGGTGACCTTTTCACACCACATGAACAGCCAGGTAAACGAGCTTTGCGGGCAGGTGTAGCCGCACCACACCCGGCCTGCGAACACGGTGATGGCAAACAGGCCGAAGGCGCAGATGATCAGCAGCGCCGACAACAGGATGAAGTCCTGGGGCCAGAAGGTTGCGCCGAAGATGTGGAATTTGCTTTCGGCCAGGTCCCACAGCACGGCTTGGCGCCCACCCCAGTTCAGCCATACGGTGCCGAAAAAAGCCAGGAACAGCACCGCCGCGCCGGCTACGCGCAAGGTGCGAAACAGGCCGGAGAAGCTGCGGGTGTGGATCAGGGTGTCGCTGGATTTGGCCTTCACCTTCTTTGGGTGTATGGGCTCAAAGGTTTCCACGGTTGGGATTCTTTCGCTCATGGTCGTTCGCTCATCAGCCTCCATCAGGCGGATGAACTATGGACGCCGCTCTGTGTGCATAACAGACTCAGCTAGGGCGATAAAAAGCGGATCAGATGGGTTTTTCAGCAAGGCTGCGGCCAGTTGCTGCACTCCGTGGTGCCAGGAGTGCAGCGCTAATCAGCGCACATTGATACAGATCAATCAAATCACCGAATCACTGTCGGTCGCCTTTAAGTGTTTGCGTCCATCCACGGCACCGGCGACGGTCAAGGCATCGGCTTCGGCCTCGGTGATGTAGACCCTGTCGTTATCCAGCGTCACAAAAGACATGGCCTTGAGGCTGTCGGTGCTGACCGTCACCTCGGACGCAGGCAGGCTGCGCTCCTGGCCGTTTTCATCGACCTTGAAGTAGCACGTCTGGTTATCGATACATACAGGCATGGTGATCTCCTTTTCCATTGGCGGGTGATCATTAGGGTTCACCCGGTTGCCCGGCGTTCCAGGCAACTGACTGGCGGTCGCCGTTGTCCATGCTTAACCCATAATCACAAAGGACCGCTTTCCATGGATGCCTGGTGGAGCGAAGTGTGGCAAACCCTGCAAGCCGAATTTGCAGACATCGGCGATGCGAAACAACTCACCCAGATCACCGTGCGCTTGCTGATCGCCGCGCTCCTGGGCGGCATTCTCGGGTTCGAACGGGAACAAAAGGGCAAGGCGGCGGGTGTACGCACCCACATGCTGGTGGCGTTGGGCGCCGCACTGTTTGTATTGGTGCCGCAGACGTCAGGCAGCCAGGCGGATGCGATGAGCCGGGTGCTGCAAGGCGTGATTGCGGGGATCGGATTTCTCGGCGCCGGCACCATTCTCAAAGGCAAGGAAGATGAGCAGGGCCAGCACGTCAAAGGCCTGACCACCGCTGCCGGCCTGTGGATGACGGCGGCAATCGGGGTTGCCGCCGGCATGGGCCGCGAATCGACAGCGGTGCTCAGTACCTTGCTGGCCTTGGCGGTATTCAGCGTGATGCCCCGGATCGTCAGGGCGTTCGAGAGTGATGATGACCGCCGATCAGGTGAGTAGATCGGTTTCCTTCACCTGGCCAAATATCTTCGCAACCAGCGCAGGCTCCCCTTGGTTGCCGGAAATCACCAGCACGCTGGCATTGTGCGCACGCGAGTATTTCAACTGCATCTCACCACTGGCGCCGGATAACTGGTTGACCCAGTGCAGCGGTTTATTCAGTTGCCGGCGAATGCCGGTGACGTCCAGCTTGTCCCGGTCAGTGACGAAGTTTCTGATTTCACATGGGTGGTCGAGCGTGGACTCCAGCGTGTGAGTGAAACTGTAGGTCCTGGGGTGGTTTTTACAGTCGGACTCGTAGTGATCCCGTCGCTGCCAATCCTCAAGATGCGCATATTGCAACGGCTCGGTCACCTTCCGAACCTGAGTGGCAATGTCGCAGAGGTGTTTACCCTTGGCCTCCAGACTACGCATGGAGTCCTGAATGCTAGTCAGGGGCGCGTGCTCCTGGCGGGAGAACGCGCGAACCATATCAAAGCGACTGCCCGGCGAGGCTTTCATCAAACTGGCTTTCAACGCGAACAGCGCCGCCTCCACGTAATTGCGATAGGCGCCGACCTGCTCGGTTTCAATGGGGCTCAAGACCGCGTCGATCGAATCTTTGTTGAGTTGGGTTTCGATCCTGGCAAGGATCTTGAAGCAGGACGTTGCGTTGGGGCCGCTCAACAGGCACTTGAGGTTGTCTGGGGTCAACAGCCGGTCGATGGTGTTGAAGTTGGCTGTTGACTCTCTGGACCCAGGGTCGCGCATCAGGCGCTCAACGGTTTTGCGGTCCAACTGGTCGCAGAGCTGCTTGAGCTGTTTTTCCAGGGCAGCCCGGTCGGCGGCTGGGGGTGGGGCTCCATCTGCACGCATCGGCTCGCGGGTGGTGCTTGGTGCCGACCGGAGCAACGCGTCCAGCGCTTGAGCAGACACGCTTACGGGTGAGGGTGAAATGGGGTGGGCGTGAAGATGGCCTGGGGTGACTTCGGCGCGGGCGCGCGACGGCTGATGGATGGTCGACATGATAGATCCTCAAAAACAAATCGGACGAGCGCTGGGGTCAGGGGCTTGGATATGGAATCAGCGCAAAATCAGTATGAGAACGACCACGTCAGTTGGGGTTAGGGCTTTGCCTTTTAAGTGAGTGGGAATTTTCTGCGTCAACGCCCGCTCGCGAGTCACGGTTCAGCGGCCAGTGCTGCGCCGGCAGTACCAGGCTGACCCGGCGAGCGGATGCTGAATCTGCAACATCTGCGTCACAGAATGACCGGTGGCTCGCTCGTTGGCGGTTCCTGCACCGGCGGTGGGTCGTTTTCAGGGGGTTCCTGTTCGGGAATCGGCTTCGGCTCAGCGGGCGGTAACGTTGGGTCGTCGATGTTCGGATCAGGTGTTTCAGCCGGAATCGGGATATTCATCGGTGTGGCCTCCTTTGTGCTTTGCTCTACCGGTGGACATCCGCCTGGGGGAATTGATTCCCCGCCCAATGGCGACATATCCACCTGAACTTTTCACCTGACGCCAGGCTCGGACCTATTACGGCCTTGCTCAGGGAGAGCGTTGCCCTATCAGAATTCGGATCAAGCAAAGAGCGTCCACAGGGCGTAAGGGGAAGATGCTCGATGACTGCTGAAACACTGGCTCCAGACGATTCCATTTTGCCGCTATCCCAGGCGTTGTTATTGCCCAGGATCGCCATCGAAAGTACCGCGCCTGTAATCGACGGCGGCGAATTTGCCGTGAAAGCCGTGGTCGGCCAGCGCATCAATGTCACCAGCAAGGTCTTTGCTGATGGCCATGACAAGCTTGCCGTACTGATCCGCTGGCGCCCGTTGCAGGACGAAAGCTGGCACAGCGTGGTGATGGCCGACGTCGGCAACAATGGCTGGGAAGGCGCGTTCACCGTGACGCAGCAAGGCCCCCACGAATATTGCATCGAAGCCTGGATCGATACCTTTGCCAGCTTTTGTTATGAGCTGCGCAAAAAACACGAGGCCGGCGTGCCGGTCAGCCTTGAGCTGCAGGAAGGTCGCAGCCTGGTGTTGCAGGCCGCCGAGCGCAGTGACAACGAGCTGCGCGATCGCCTGATGCTGCTGCACCACGAACTGTCGGACTTGCTGGAAACCGAGCAGGTCGCGCAGTTTCTGCACGAAGACAGTGCACACCTGATGACCCAGGCCGACCATCGTGCCTACTTGAGCGTCAGCCCGGTTTACCCGGTTGATGTGGAGCGCACAGCGGCGCAGTTTGCCAGCTGGTACGAGTTGTTTCCGCGCTCGATCACCGACGATCCTGCCCGCCACGGCACGTTCAACGACGTTCACTCGCGCCTGTCGATGATCCATGACATGGGCTTTGACGTGCTGTACTTCCCGCCGATCCATCCGATCGGGCGCAGCCATCGCAAAGGCAAGAACAACTCCCTGACCGCCGGCCCCGATGATCCCGGCAGCCCGTACGCGATTGGCAGCGAGGAGGGCGGCCATGAAGCCATCCACCCGCAACTGGGCAGCCGCGATGACTTCCGCCGGTTGGTCAAGGCCGCCGCCGACCACGGCCTGGAAATCGCTCTGGATTTTGCCATCCAGTGCTCCCAGGACCACCCGTGGCTCAAGCAGCACCCGGGCTGGTTCAACTGGCGCCCGGACGGCACGATCAAATACGCCGAGAACCCGCCGAAGAAATATCAGGACATCGTCAACGTCGACTTCTATGCCGCCGATGCGATCCCCAGCCTGTGGACTGAGCTGCGCGACGTCGTGCTGGGCTGGGTGGAAGAGGGCGTGAAGACCTTTCGGGTCGACAACCCTCACACCAAACCGCTGCCCTTCTGGCAATGGCTGATCAGCGACGTGCGCGGCAGACACCCGGACGTGATCTTCCTCGCCGAAGCATTCACCACGCCTGCAATGATGGCGCGCCTGGGCAAGGTCGGTTATTCGCAGAGTTACACCTACTTTACCTGGCGCAATACCAAGGCCGAGTTGAGCGAGTACTTTGCGCAGTTGAACGAATCGCCCTGGCGCGAGTGCTACCGACCGAATTTCTTCGTCAACACGCCGGACATCAACCCCGGCTTCCTGCACGAATCCGGGCGACCGGGCTTCTTGATCCGCGCCGCACTGGCCACCATGGGCTCGGGCCTGTGGGGCATGTATTCAGGGTTTGAGTTGTGCGAAGCCGCGCCCGTGCCCGGCAAGGAAGAGTACCTGGATTCGGAAAAGTACGAGATCCGTCCGCGTGATTTCACCGCGCCCGGCAACATCATTGCCGAGATCGCGCAGCTCAATCGTATCCGCCGGCAGAACCCCGCATTGCAGACGCACTTGGGGTTGAAGCTCTACAACGCCTGGAACGACAACATCCTGTACTTCGGCAAACGCAGTGAAGATGGCAGCAATTTCATTCTCGTCGCGGTGAACCTTGACCCGTTCAATGCCCAGGAAGCGCATTTCGAGTTGCCGCTGTGGGAACTGGGCTTGCCGGATGATGCCCAGACCCAAGGCGAAGACTTGATGAACGGGCATCGCTGGACCTGGTACGGCAAGACTCAGTGGATGCGGCTGGAGCCGCACATGCCGTTTGGAATTTGGAGAATCACCACCTCCTGAAACCAGCCAGTCACCTGCGGGCGTCGGTACACGGCGCCTTCAGGGAGCGCGCTCCACCAGTTGGTTTTTCAGCATTTTCAGGAGTTACCAATGGCGAAGAAACCCAAGGCTGCCACCTTTATCAAAGACCCGCTCTGGTACAAGGATGCGGTGATTTATCAGGTTCACGTCAAATCCTATTTCGACTCCAACAACGACGGCATCGGTGACTTTCCCGGGCTGATCGCCAAGCTCGATTACATCGCCGACCTGGGCGTAAACACCATCTGGCTGTTGCCGTTCTACCCCTCGCCACGCCGTGACGACGGCTATGACATCGCCGAGTACCGTGGCGTGCACAGCGACTACGGGACCATGGCCGACGCCAAGCGGTTTATTGCCGAAGCCCACCAACGCGGCCTGCGGGTCATCACCGAACTGGTGATCAACCACACCTCCGACCAGCATCCCTGGTTCCAGCGTGCGCGCAAGGCCAAGCCGGGTTCGGCCGCGCGCGACTTCTATGTGTGGTCCGATGACGACCAGAAATACGACGGCACCCGCATCATCTTTCTCGACACCGAAAAATCCAACTGGACCTGGGACCCGGTCGCCGGCCAGTACTTCTGGCACCGGTTCTATTCCCACCAGCCAGACCTGAACTTCGACAACCCGCAGGTGATGAAGGCGGTGCTGTCGGTGATGCGTTATTGGCTGGACATGGGCATCGACGGCCTGCGCCTGGACGCCATTCCGTACCTGATCGAACGCGACGGTACTAATAACGAAAACCTCCCGGAAACCCACGACGTACTCAAGCAGATCCGTGCCGAGATCGACGCGCATTACCCCGACCGTATGCTGCTCGCCGAAGCCAACCAATGGCCGGAAGACACGCAGCTGTACTTCGGTGACAAAAAGGGTGACGACGGCGATGAATGCCACATGGCGTTCCACTTCCCGCTGATGCCGCGCATGTACATGGCGCTGGCCCAGGAAGATCGCTTCCCGATCACCGATATTTTGCGCCAGACCCCGGAGATTCCCGCCAACTGCCAATGGGCGATCTTCCTGCGCAACCACGATGAACTGACCCTGGAAATGGTCACCGACAAAGAACGCGACTACCTGTGGAACTACTACGCCGCCGACCGTCGCGCGCGGATCAACCTGGGTATTCGTCGACGCCTGGCGCCGCTGATGGAGCGTGATCGCCGCCGTGTCGAACTGCTCAATAGCCTGCTGCTGTCGATGCCGGGCACGCCGACCCTGTATTACGGCGATGAGATCGGCATGGGCGATAACATTTATCTGGGCGACCGCGACGGCGTGCGTACGCCGATGCAGTGGTCCATCGACCGTAACGGCGGCTTTTCCCGCGCCGACCCGGCGAGCCTGGTGCTGCCGCCGATCATGGACCCGCTTTACGGCTACCAGTCGGTCAACGTCGAAACCCAGGCTCAGGACCCGCACTCTTTGCTGAACTGGACCCGGCGCATGCTCGCGGTGCGCAAGCAGTCCAAGGCCTTTGGCCGTGGCAGCTTGAAAATGCTCTCGCCGAGCAACCGCCGGATCCTGGCCTACACCCGTGAATTCACCGGCGAAGACGGCCGCACGGAAATCATCCTGTGCGTGGCCAACGTGTCACGCAGTGCCCAGGCCGCCGAACTGGACCTGTCGGCGTTCGCCGGCATGGTGCCGGTGGAGATGCTCGGCGGGAATGCCTTCCCGCCGATTGGCCAGCTCAATTTCCTGCTGACCCTGGCGCCTTACGGTTTCTACTGGTTTGTACTGGCGGCGGAAAACCAGATGCCGAGCTGGCATGTGGAACCGGCGCAAAGCATCCCGGACTTCACCACACTGGTATTGAAAAAACGCATGGAAGAACTGCTCGAAGAACCGTGCCGCAGCACCCTGGAACAAACCTCGCTGCCCGCCTGGCTGCCCAAGCGGCGCTGGTTTGCCGGCAAGGACACCGCCATCGACAGCGTGCACATTGCCTACGGCGTGCGCTTTGGCGACCCGCAGCACCCGGTGCTGCTCAGCGAGATCGAGGTGAGCAGCGCTGGCCAGGTCAGCCGCTATCAGCTCCCGTTCGGCTTTCTCGGCGAAGACCAGCTCACCAGTGCGCTGCCCCAGCAATTGGCGCTCGCCCGTGTACGCCGTGCGCGTCAGGTCGGTTTGGTGACCGATGCCTTCAGCCTTGAGCACTTTATTCGTGCGGTGATCCATGGCCTGCAAGCCGGCACCGTGCTGAACACCGGCGAAGGTGATTTGCACTTTGAGGCCACGCCGCATCTGGCCAAGCTGCAACTGGGCGAAGAGCCGCAGGTGCGCTACCTGGCCGCCGAACAGTCCAACAGTTCGGTGGTGGTAGGCGAAAGCCTGGTGCTCAAGCTCATCCGCAAAGTCAGCGCTGGCGTGCACCCGGAGCTGGAAATGAGCGCTTACCTGACCGAAGCCGGTTACCCCAACATCTCGCCGCTGCTGGGCTCGATGGTGCGTCGTGACGGTGAAGGGCAAGACAACCTGCTGATGATTGCCCAGGGCTACCTCAGCAACCAGGGCGATGCATGGGCCTGGACGCAAAACAGCCTGGAGCGGGCGATTCGCGACGAATTGGCCGAAGCCATGTCCGAACAGGAACAGCACTACAACGCCCTCGGCGAACTGCAAGACTTTGCTGGTTTGCTCGGCCAGCGCCTGGGCGAAATGCACGCAGTCTTGGCGGCAAAAACCACCAACAAGGACTTCAAGCCTGAAGTCACGAGCGTCAAGGACACCCAGGCCTGGGCCAAGGATGTGGGCGCGCAGATCGACCGCGCGCTGCACTTGCTCAAGCTTCATCAAAGTCAATTGAACCCTGCCGATCAGGCGTTGGTCAGTGAATTGCTGACGCAGAAAAAAGCCATCGGCACGCACGTTCAGGCCCTGGCGAAAGCCACGGCCGGCGGGTTGCGGATCCGGGTTCATGGTGACTTGCACCTGGGCCAGGTACTGGTGGTCAAGGGCGATGCTTACTTGATCGACTTTGAAGGCGAACCGGCGCGTCCGCTGCATGAGCGGCGCGGCAAGCACAGCCCCTATAAAGATGTCAGTGGCGTGCTGCGCTCGTTCGATTACGCCGCCGCCATGGCCTTGAATGTGCAAGGTGTGGATCACTCGCCCGAAGCGGACATTGCCCGCAAGCGCGTGACCGACCGGTACTTGAGTGAAGCACGTCAGGCATTTACCCAGGCTTATCATCAGGCGACGTCTACACTGGCGCATGACTGGCAGGATGCCAAAGGCCAGAGCGCTGCGCTGACGTTGTTCAGCCTGGAAAAGGCCGCGTATGAAGTGGCCTACGAAGCGGAAAATCGCCCGACCTGGTTGCCGGTGCCGTTGCAAGGTTTGCACGGTCTGCTCAGCGGGCTAACACCTATATCGAAAAATGCACGCGGTGGGGAGACGTCATGAGCTTTACAAATAAAGAACCGCTGCAACCGAAACTGACTGCAATGCCGGCGTCCAAGGACGTCGAAGCACTGGTACGCGCCGAACACCATGACCCGTTCTCGATTCTCGGGCCACATGATGACGAGCACGGCGGCCAGTTCATCCGCGCGTTTCTGCCCGAAGCCCTGAGTGTTCAGGTGCTGGCGCGAGACAGCGGTGAGACGCTTGGCAACCTGGACGCCAGCCCGGTGCCAGGTTTGTTTGTCGGCCACTTCAAGACACGCCAGAACTACCTGCTGAAAATCCAGTGGGCCGGCGGCGAGCAGATCACAGAAGACCCTTACAGTTTCAGCCAGTTGCTGCTCGGTGAAATGGACTTGTACCTGTTTGCCGAAGGCAATCACCGTGACCTGAGCAGTTGCCTCGGCGCGCAAGTGACCAGTGTCGATGGCGTGCAGGGTGTGCGCTTTGCCGTGTGGGCGCCGAACGCCCGGCGCGTGTCGGTGGTGGGTGATTTCAATATCTGGGATGGCCGCCGCCATCCGATGCGGTTGCGTCACCCCTCGGGCGTCTGGGAAATCTTCATTCCACGCCTGCAACCGGGCGCGGCCTACAAGTACGAGATTCTCGGTGCCCACGGCATCCTGCCGCTCAAGGCCGACCCGATGGCGCTGGCGACCCAGCTGCCGCCCGACACCGCCTCGAAAGTCGCCGCCCCGTTACAGGTGGACTGGCAGGACCATGAGTGGATGCAGTCGCGCGCCGACAAGCAGAAACCCTCGGCGCCGCTGTCGATTTATGAGCTGCACGTGGGTTCCTGGCAATGCGAGCTCGACGAGGCCGGTGAAGTCTCCCGCCAGTACGGCTGGCGCGAGCTGGCCGAGCGCTTGGTGCCGTATGTGCAGCAGTTGGGCTTCACCCACGTTGAGCTGATGCCGATCATGGAGCATCCGTTCGGCGGTTCCTGGGGTTATCAGGCGTTGTCGCAGTTTGCCCCGAGTGCGCGCTTCGGCTCGCCGGAAGATTTCGGCTTCTTCGTCAACGCCCTCCATCAGGCCAACATCGGCGTGATCCTCGACTGGGTACCGGCGCATTTCCCCACCGATACCCACGGTTTGGCCCAGTTCGACGGCACCGCGCTGTACGAGTACGCCAACCCGCTGGAAGGCTTCCACCAGGATTGGGACACACTGATCTACAACCTGGGCCGCACTGAAGTGCACGGGTTCATGCTGGCCTCGGCGCTGCACTGGCTCAAGCACTTCCATATCGACGGCCTGCGCGTGGATGCCGTGGCGTCGATGCTGTATCGCGATTATTCGCGCAAAGCCGGCGAGTGGGTGCCTAACCGCCATGGCGGCCGCGAGAACCTGGAAGCCATCGACTTCCTGCGTCATTTGAACGACGTGGTGGCGCTGGAAGCACCGGGCGCACTGGTGATCGCCGAAGAATCCACCGCGTGGCCGGGTGTGAGCCAAAGCACCCAGCAGGGCGGGTTGGGCTTCAACTACAAGTGGAACATGGGCTGGATGCACGATTCGCTGCATTACATCCAGCAGGATCCGGTGTACCGCGCCCATCATCACAACGAGCTGAGTTTTGGCCTGGTGTATGCCTGGTCCGAGCGCTTTATCCTGCCGATCTCCCACGATGAAGTGGTGCACGGCAAGCATTCGCTGATCGACAAGATGCCCGGTGACCGCTGGCAGAAGTTTGCCAACCTGCGCGCTTACCTGAGTTTCATGTGGATGCACCCCGGCAAGAAGCTGCTGTTCATGGGCTGCGAGTTTGGGCAGTGGCGCGAGTGGAACCACGACCAGCAACTGGATTGGTACCTGCTGCAATACCCTGAACACCAGGGCGTGCAGAAACTGGTTGGCGACTTGAACCGCCTGTACCGTGAGGAACCGGCGCTGCATGAGCAGGATGATGCGCCCCAAGGCTTCCAGTGGCTGATCGGCGACGATGCGATCAACAGCGTCTATGCCTGGCTGCGCTGGAGCAAGGACGGCAAGCCGGTGCTGGTCGTCGCTAACTTCACCCCGGTGCCGCGTGAAGCCTACGCCGTTGGCGTGCCATTTGCAGGGCGCTGGAGCGAGGTGATCAACAGCGATGCCGACATGTACGCCGGTTCCAACTACGGCAACGGTGGGGAAGTCTTCACGCAAGAGGAACCGCGTCATGGGCAGCCGGTGTCACTTTCGTTGAATGTGCCGCCATTGGGTGTGCTGATTCTGCGGCCGGAAACGCTTTAAGGGCGCCAAGGTGCTGGATTCTGTTGTCCGCAGTACTGGCAGGGTGCCACAATGGCGCCCTAGTCGCGGCAGTCGAAGCAGGCGTATTGAATGAACGGCCTAGAGCATGGGCAGGACCAGGATGGTTTGATAGAAGAACTGGTGCGAACCGACCGTTTGCATCTGCTGTTTCGTCAATCCTTCGCTGCCATTTTCGGCAGTTACCTGGCCGCCGTCATGCTCTGCTGGTTGTGCTGGGACCGCTTTGACCACACCGTCATGCTGGTCTGGTTATCGGTGCTGGCAGTGACCTCGCTGCTGCGGGTGCAGATGTTCATGCAATGGTTTCGCTGCCCGAACAGCGAACGCACTCCCGACCGCTGGGAGCGCCGTTACTGGGTGACGTTGATGCTATCCGCGGGTGTGTGGGGCATTGGCGCCCTGGCGGTGATGCCCACCGACGACCGCGTCTCCCAGGTGCTGGTCATGTTGTTCACCGTGGGCATGTCGGTCAGCGCCGTCTCGTGTTATTCCGCTTACCGTTACATGACGCTGGGCTCCATGGCCCTGGTGCTGTTCCCCTGCACGCTGTGGCTGCTGTTCCAGCCCTCGTCGATGCAAGTGGGCGTGGGCGTGGTGGTGCTGGTGTTCTCGACCTTCGCGGCAAGCGCCACGCGTAAATTGGCGGATGCCCTGGAAAAAGCCTTTCGCCTGACCCGGCAGATGGAACGTGCGCACACGATTTCGACGCGCGCCGCCCAGACCGACGAACTCACTGGATTGATGAACCGCCGCGCATTCTTCGAACATGCCCAAGTGCTGTACGCGCAATGTCGCCATAACCAGCAGCCGTTGTGCGCGCTGATGATGGACATGGATCACTTCAAAGCCATCAATGACACCTACGGTCACCAGGCCGGCGACCAGGTCTTGCGCCAGATTGGCGGGGTGATCAGCGCATCGTTTCGCCAGGCCGACGTGTACGGGCGGCTCGGCGGCGAGGAGTTTGCGGTGTTGTTGCCCAATACCTCGCTGGAAACCGCACGGGATATCGCCGAGCAACTGATCAAGGCCATCTCCGGCCTCGCCGCCGAACCGGTGCAGGGCTTGACCGCCAGCCTCGGTGTGGCGACGACCCGCAGCCTCGATCAGGACCTGCACAGCCTGATGAACACCGCCGACCAGGCGCTGTATCGCGCCAAGGCCATGGGCCGTAACCAGGTGGCGATCGCGGAGTAGGCGTCAGGCGCGCTGCATCGACTTGGCCAGCACGCGCGCCACCTGGTCGGCGGAGTAGGGCTTGGCCAGGAACTCGACCCCTTCGTACCCACTGTCGGCCAATTCTTCGCTGTAGCCGGAGGTCAGCACCACCGGCAGGTCCGGCCGACGCTGGCGCAGCAGTCTGGTCATCGCCACGCCGGTCATGCCCGGCATCACCACGTCGGAGAAAATCGCGTCGAAGGCCAACACATCGGCACCGGCCAATGCGAGTGCCTGTTCGGCGTCGGTGGCCCAGGTGGTCTGGTAACCGAGGTCCTGCAGGATCTGGTTGGCAAAGCGGCCCACTTCGAGGTTGTCTTCGACGATCAGAATATGCCGCTGCGCGGTATCGTGGACCAGCGAGCCGTCCTCCTGGGGCAAGCTGGCCTGCACCGTCTCGGCTTCTGCTTCGGGCAAGTACAGGGTAAACACGCTGCCTTGCCCCAGGGTGCTGGACACGTCGACGTTACCGCTCGATTGCTTGGCGAACCCGAACACCTGCGACAAGCCAAGGCCCGTGCCTTTGCCCACCGCCTTGGTGGTAAAGAACGGCTCGAAAATGCGCTCGACAGTGTCGTCGGCAATGCCGCTGCCGGTGTCGGCCAGCGCAATCGCCACAAACGGCTGCTGTACTTGCACATCGCCACGGATCAGTGGCAACGCTGCCACCGTGGCGACGCGCAGTGTCAGGGTGCCGCGGCCGTCCATGGCATCGCGGGCATTGAGCGCGATATTGATCAGCGCGGTTTCAAACTGGCTCGGGTCAACGCGCACATAGCATGGCAGGCGGGGCAGTTCGATCTGCACAGTGATACGCGCGCCGGTCACACTTTCAAGCATCTCGCCGATGTTCTTGACCCGCTCGCACACATCGAAGACTTCCGGGTTCAACGGCTGGCGGCGGGCGAAGGCGAGCAACTGGCTGGTGAGCTTGCTGGCGCGCTCGACGGTGTCTGAAACCGCGCCCATGTAGCGTGTGCGTCGCTCTTCGGACAGCCCCGGCTGGCGCAGAAAATCCACCGAGGAGCGAATGATCGTCAACAGGTTGTTGAAGTCATGGGCCACGCCGCCGGTCAACTGGCCGATCGCTTCGAGCTTTTGCGACTGGTGCAACGCCGCTTCAGCCTGGGTCAATGCGGCGGTGCGTTCTTCCACGCGTTGTTCCAGGGTGGCATTCAGTTCGGTGATCGCGGCCAGGCCGTCGCGTACGGCGGCGTCAGCGCGCACACGTTCTATATGCGCCCAGGAGCGCTCGGTGACTTCACCCACCAGCGCCAGGTCGTACGGTGACCACAGGCGCGCGAATTTATGGTGCACGGCCATCAGTGCCGTCAGGCGCCCATCCTTGATCAACGGAAAACACACCGTCGCCGTCACGCCCAGCGACTGGTAGGCGGCAGCTTCCTCGTGGCTGAACTCCACGCGGTTGTCATTCACCACAAACGGCTCGCCTGCACGCAGGCACTTTACGGCCTGCTCGCCGAAATCCGCCAGGCTGTAACGCCCGACAATACTCGGCGAGCCCGGTGCGGCCCAGTTGTCGCGGATGGTGAAGCTGTCTTCGTCGGCTTCCATGTCGGCATAGGCGCAGATGGACACCTGCATGTGCTCGGCGAGCAGGCGCGTGGTGAGGGTCATGATGGCTTCGGCGTCGGTGGCGTTGGCCACCGCGCTGCCAATCGCATCCAATACGGCCAGGCGACGGCTGAGGAATACGGTTGCGGTGGTTTCGGTGACGGTATTGAGCATGCCCACGACCGCGCCCAGCGGGTCGCGCACAGGGCTGTAGCAAAACGTGAAATACGATTGCTCCGGGCCGTTGCCACGTTCAATCACCAGCGGGTAATTCTCGACATAGGTCGCGTGCCCTTCAAAGGCCGCGTGGGCGATGGGGCTTACTTCATCCCAGACTTCGCGCCAGGTTTCACTGAAAGGACGGCCCAACGAGTAGGGTTTATCGCCAAGAATGGGGACAAACGCATCGTTGTAGAGCGTGATCAAGTGTGGCCCCCAACTGATGGACTGGGGGAAGCTTGAGGCAAAGCACAGCGCGACCGTTGTTTTGAGTACGTCGGGCCAGTGTTCCAGCGGACCCAATGGCGTACTCGCCCAATCATGCTGACGCACGCGTTCGGCCATGTCGCTGCTGCCTTGCAGCCAATTCATCATTGGGAGAACACCTTGTTTGCCAGAGTCTTCAGCGCGCCTGAACATTCATGGCGCCCAGCTACAGACACAGTTGATCGTCAGCAGTTCAGCGCAATTATCGGCAAGATGGCACTTTGATTTCCTACGCGTTTGAACAGGCTTGCTTCGGCCGGGTTGGGCGCTTGCCCAACCGCTATTGCGTGCCGAACAAACCGGTCCAGTAAATGCCCGCGTCACTCTTTGGGTCCATCGCATAAGCGGCGCCCAACTCGCGAAATTGCGGGTTCATCAGGTTGGCGCAATGCCCTGGGCTGGCGAGCCAGCCATCCACCACTTTGCGCGGCGTGTCGAGGCCGGCGGCGATGTTCTCGCCGATATTTTTCGCGATATAGCCTGCCAGTTCGGCGCGATCACCCGGGGTGCGGCCGTCGTGGTCCAGGTGGTCGAAGAAGTTGCCGTTGGCCATATTGCGTGTGTGGCTGTTGGCGGCGCTGGCCAGGTCGTCGTTCCACGACAATGGCGTGGTCGCGGCAAATGCCTGGGTGCCGCACTGGCGCGGCTGTTCACGGGCGGCGTTGATCAGGTTGAGCAACTGCCGGCCTTCGGTCTGCCAATCACCCAAACCGCTGGAAAGCAGCGGGCGGGCAAGCACAATGCGCCAGTCCTCGCCGCTGTTGCTCACGCCAATGTCGACAAATTGCGGGTCCAGCACCACGCGGCAGAAACTTTCCCGCACCGCCTTCATGGCCGCCTGGGCATCCTTGGGCCCCGACAGGCTGATGGCTTGCACGTTGACCATCGGGTACGCAGCCCGCGCGAGCGCTTGCTGCAAATCGCCGACATTGGTGGCCGGCAATACCAGCCGCGTGTCGCTGGCCAGCGGTGGCAGTTCCTGTGAACCCTGGTCACCGCAGCGCTGTACCTGGCTGCGGTACTGGTTGATCTGTTGCACCAACTGACTTTCTTCATTCGCCATCGCGCTGGCGCAGAACGCCAGACTGGCGGCCAGCGTCGTAAGACCCATCATCAATGACAGAACGCGCATGGACGTTACCCTTGAGCTTGAAAGTGCCCATGATGCGCGATGTAACCCGGTCTGGCGCAACGCCTTTTTTGTTTTTTTGCCTCAACGGGTGTTCTGCGGGCCGTTCACGGCGCTGTGGCGGCGCCAGGCAAAGCGGCTTGCGAGGACGATCAAGACCAGTGCCACGGCAAAGGTCACGTGCAGGCCATTAGCCATGGTTTGCGCGGTTGCATGGGTGAGATCGGGGCTGGCCCAGGCAAATACTGCGCCCGGGCCCAAGGTGCCGACTGATCGCCAGCGTGCCCGAACGCTACACCGCCCACCAGCGCGATGGGCTGTACAGCTTTACGCTGCCGCTGACGCTTGCGTCGTTTACCGTGGCCATGCTCTGACACCCGCAGCTGGATGCCGACCTGGCCCACCGCTGGTTGCGTGGTTGTTTGCGCGAGGTGTGCGGGCAATGAACCGGTCGCAGCAGGTACAATCGCCGCTGCCTTGACGCGAAACCCCAGGAATTTGCATGTTCAGCCTTACCCGCTACACCGCGCCGTGCCCCGAGTCGATCAACAGCCAGATCCTGCAGATGGTGGTGGATAACCTCACCGACATCAGCAGCGTCGCGCTGCCGCCCAGCAACCTGCTCTACAACATTTACCAGTACACCACCGGCTTTGAGGTGCACCTGTACCTGCAAGCGCTGGATGGCTCGAAGGGCATCGCTGTTGAACTGGTGGTGGCGATGGATGAGGACACGCTGGTCGGCTTTTGCCTCTATCTGCCGGTGAAAGACGACCCGCAAGCCTGCGGTATCGCGTTCATGGCGGTGCAGGCGGGTAGGCGGCGCCAGGGTGTGGCGCGCGCAATGATGCAGGACGTGCTGGCGCGTTATCCCCACGCCGAGTTGGCGTGTGCCGTAGAAAAGGTCCCGGCGTTCACGGCCATGGGCTTTCAGGTACGCGGCGCGCGCGACACGCAGGTGCTGATGAACACGCGCGATTACGGCACTGACGGCCTGATGGGCGTGCTGGACGTGGCGGCGATCTATCGCTCGCTGGAGGTGCGGCAGATTCATACCTATCTGCTGCAAAAACACGGCAAGCGCGCGATGGTGGATGCGGAAAAACAGCGCGACCGGCATCTCGATCAGCTGGCGCGCAAGGTTCAGCTATATGTGAATGAGCACTTGGCGTGAAACGGCCAACCGGTGGCGAAAGCGCTTTCCCTTGCCACCGGTACGCTGTATTGGCCTCAAACCTTACGGCTTGGCCAGGTTCCAGTTACCGCCAACGCCGTCACCGGTGATGTCGCCCGGCTTGCTGTCCTTGACCCAGGTGTACAGCGCCTGGCCTTTGTAGGCCCATTGCCTGCTGCCGTCGTCGCGGGTGATCACGCTGTAGCCGTCGGCTTCTTTCGCCGCGGCCTGGGCAGTGAACGCGGGCCAGTTGGCCAGGCACTGGCCGTTGCACGCCGATTTGCCGGCGCTGTCTTTGGCGAAGGTGTAAAGGGTCATCCCCTGGCTGTCCACCAGCACTTTGCCCTTGGCGCTGTCGGCCACCTTGGCCGGGGCGGCGAACGCCATGGAGGCCGCACAGGCAATCAGGACGGCAGCAGCGAGGGAGAGTTTTTTCAGCATGACGAGCTCCTGGGTGTTTTTGGATTTGGGTACCGGCCTTGTGCTGTATTCACAAGCCGTACTCAGGTAAACACCCGTCACGACGCTTTATTCCTGCGGCGCAAATAATGATTTACCCGCGGCTGCGGTTGACCATGCCCAGGATCGTCGCGAGCAACTCCTGCTGCGCCTCATCGCGGCTGATCTCGCCGCTGGCTGCCGCCTGGGACAGCGCCTCCGCCGCGCCGAGCATTGCCCGCAAGCCGGCTTGCGACACGGTGGCGCCGGGTGCAAACGGCGCCAGGGCGTCGCGGCACTTGTCGAGAAAGATCGCCTCGTATTTGCGCTTGAGGGTTTCCAGTTCTGGCGAACTGCTCAACGCGGCAATCACCCCCGGAATTTCCCGCCCCTGCAGCAACACACAATCGACATAGCACGCGGCGATCACCTGCGCGCGGTCATCGAGTGTTGCGCCACTGCTGTCGAGGGCTTCGGCAAACAGCTGGTTCTGGCGCCCGTCGAAATCTTCGTACAGCGCGGCGAACAAGCCTGCGCGGGTGACGAAGTGGTCATAGACCACCGGCTTGGTGACGCCCGCCAGTTCCGCGAGACGGCCCAGGGTCAGCGCTTCGGTGCCTTCCTCGCGCACCAGTTGCCAGGCCACGTCGAGCAGTTGGCGCAGACGATCTTCGCGCGCAAGGCGCCGGCGTGGAGCAGGGGATTCTGTGCTTGACATGCTTATATACCAAAAGTAACTTGATGGAGTAACTTACTAAAAGTAGTTTGGCCCAGCCTAAACGCAAAGGGAGTCAATGTCATGCATGCTCTGATCGTTGTTGCTCATCACGACCCGCAATCGCTCACCCACAGCCTCGCCGCGCAAGTGGCGGCAGGGCTCACCGAGGCCGGCCACACGTTCGAGATCGCCGACCTCGCCGCCGAAGGTTTCGACCCGCGCTACACCGCTGCCGACCACCGCGTGCACCGCAGCCGTGCCGCGTCACCGGCCGACATCCTCGCTGAACAAGCACGCATCGACCGCGCCGACGCGCTGGTCATTGTGTTCCCGATCTACTGGTGGTCGCTGCCGGCCTTGCTCAAAGGCTGGGTCGACCGCGTATTTGTCAACGGCTGGGCCATCGACTACGGTCCCGATACGCCGGTGGTGAAAAAACTACGGCACTTGCAGGTGCACTTGCTGGCGGTGGGTGCAGCCGATGAAAGCGCATTTGATCGCCACGGCTATGCCAAGGCGATGCGCACGCAAATTGACTATGGGATTTTTGATTATTGCGGTGCTCAGGTGGTGAAGTCCGAGTTGCTGCTGGAATCCGAGAGCGGGGGGGCGCAAGCGCATTTACAGGCGGCGAAGGTCGTGGGGCTGGGCCTGTTTGAGGACGAAACCGTAGCCGGGTGATTCAACCTTCGCGAAACAGGTCGTGGGCATCGAGCAAGCGGTAGGCAATCTCCGGGCGTTTTTCCATTCCGCGACGAATCGCTGCGGGAATCGATTGCCGGGTCTTGCGACACATGCCCGGCAGGTCGTCGATGACGATCTGAATCCCGCGCATGCTTTTGACCTCGGTGTGCCCCGGTGCGACATGCACGCGGATGCCCAATTGCTCGTACATCCGCTGTTGCATGTGTTCCAGGTCTTGCAGGCTTTTGAGGTCTTCGAGGCGCTCGAGCAGGCGTTTTTCTTCCTGGCGTGTCAGGTGAAGAATGCGCAGGTCGGCGTCGGGCGCTTGCAGCAGTTGCTCACGCTCGCACACGCAGGCGCCGGGTGGGCAGGGCGGGCGAATCGTCATGTGCATTCCCTCCCCATTCCGACGCCGCTGCTTCAGTCGCTCAGTGCGACCCCAAGACTGCCCAAGGCCTTCCAGTACTCAGGATAGGTCTTGGCCACGCAGTCCGGGTCTTGAATACGGATACCCGCGACCTTCAACCCGGCCAGTGCAAAGCACATGGCGATGCGATGGTCGGCGTGGGTGTCGATCAGCGCGTTGCACGTGGTGCCGGCCAGTGCAGGGTCGCTGGCGACCAGCAGGTCATCGCCCTCGATGGTGGCCAGGCCGGGGCGAATTTCGTTGAGGCCATCGTGCAGCGCCTGCACCCGGTCACATTCCTTTACGCGCAGGTTGGCCAGTTCAGTGAAGCGCACCGGGGTGTTATTGAAAGCGGCCAAGACTGCAAGGGTCGGGATAGCGTCCTGCATCTGCGAGCCGACCACGTTGGCCTGCATGTTCGGGAACTGGGCGATCACGGCCTGGGCCTTGGCGTCCGGCTGAGTGAAGTCCTGCGCCGCCACGCCGATGTCGATGCGCCCGCCGGTCAACACTTCAGCGGCCCACAGGTACGTTGCAGCGGAGGCATCGGGTTCGATCAGGTAGTCATGGGCGGTGTAGCCGGTGGGGGCGACGCGCCAGGTGGTGTCGTCGACCACTTCGACCTGTGCGCCAAAGGCACGCATGCAGTCCAGGGTCAGGTCCACGTAGCCACGGGCGCCGATGTCCTTGCCGGTCAGTGCCACTTCAATCGGCGCTTCGCCGCAGGCGGCAAGCATGAGCAAGGCCGACACGTACTGGCTGGATAAACCGCCGTCGATTTCAAAGCGTTTGGCCTGGACCTTGCCCACGCCGTGCACGGTCACCGGCGGGCAACCCGTGGGGCTGTCGACGCGGATGCCGTTCTGGCCAAGGGTGGCCAGCAGCGGGCCGATCGGGCGTTTTTGCATGTAGTCGTCGCCGTCCAATACCACGGTGCCTTCGACCGTTGCCACGGCTGCCGTGAGAAAACGCATCGCGGTGCCGGCATTGCCGAGGAACAACGGCTGCGCGGGCAATTGCAGTTTGCCGGAGCCGGTGACCACGAAGGTGGTGTCATCCGGCTCATCGATGGTCACGCCCATCTGGCGCAGGGCCACCGACATGTGGCGGGTGTCATCGCTTTTCAGCGCACCGCTCAAACGGCTGGTGCCCTTGGCCAGCGCCGCCAGCAACAGGGCGCGGTTGGTAATGGATTTGGAGCCGGGAGGAGCGACCTTGCCGTTCAGGGGGAAATTGGGCGGTGTAACGGTCACGGTTTTCTGCGAACTCAAGGTACAAGGCTCCTGATCAAGGCAAGGTGGTGTGGAGTGGCCGACGGGCGGACCCGAATAATCAGCCAAACACGCCACGCTTGTCGAGCAGGGATCGTTGTACGGCGCGTATTACGGCGTGATCCACTTGCGGACAGGGCGTGTAGCCTTGCTGCCCTTAGCAGGGTAGGACAAGCAACCCTCGCGGTGCAGGACAACAGCCTTTACTCCGCGAAACGGCGTCGCTGTACGAATGTTCCGAAAGAAGCATCGACTGGACAATAAAACCCACCGCGGTAAGTTCGAGGCACGCCCCATGACGGGGCGCTTTCAATCAAGGAGTGAATGAAATGAACAAACCTCAGACGCAACTCAGACACGGC
Organism: Pseudomonas sp. 14P_5.3_Bac1; assembly: GCF_025466135.1. Taxonomy (NCBI): domain Bacteria; kingdom Pseudomonadati; phylum Pseudomonadota; class Gammaproteobacteria; order Pseudomonadales; family Pseudomonadaceae; genus Pseudomonas; species Pseudomonas sp. 14P_5.3_Bac1. The sequence goes on from NZ_JANLOF010000012.1 coordinate 51,860, forward strand.
CGTGTCGTGACCCCCGCCAGCCGAGGCTCGGTGGCCGTGGAACGTGGGCTGCTGGGCAACTGGCAAGTCAACGAAATGGAAGGCGGCAAGAACTTCCCGGCACTCACCGCCGGGCCTTTCCCTGCGCCATATCAAACCGATGATCAAAGCGTCACGCCGCCGGCCGACGGGCACATCCTGAGCGGCGGCAAAACCGACGAGCGCGATTGCATCAACTTTACCGACGAGGAAATGAGCAAAAAGCTCAACACCCCGTTCACTTGGCCATTGCTCAATGTCGAGGCCGGCCAGGTGTTCAAGGTGCAGTGGGAATACACCGCTGCCCACGTCACCCGGGGTTATCGCTGGCTCATCACCAAGGATGGCTGGGACCCCAAACAGCGCATCAGCCGCGCCCAGCTTGAGGCAAAGCCATTCTTTGAAGACTTCTACACCCAGGTGCCGTATTACCAGCACGCCGATGAGATGAAAGCCAAGGTCGAACACCAGGTGACTTTGCCCAAGGGCAAAAAGGGTCGCCACGTGATGGTGTTGATGTGGATCGTGGCCAACACCGGCAACGCCTTCTATCAGGCGTTTGACCTGGACTTCAAATAAGCCCGGCTCAGCGTTTGCTCAACCAGTAATCATGTAGCGCCCGCGCAGCCGGTTCGATTGCGCTGACCCGCTGTTGATGGGCGTTTACATCCAGGTCCGCCGGCAATTCGAAGTTGTCCTGCTCGGCGCACCAGGAAATTTTCTCCAGTTGCCCGGCCAGTTCGGCGGGCAATTCGGGCCAGTGGCCGATCGCGGCGCCACGGATATAGCCAAAGCACCATTCCTCCGCCAGGGTGACGACGTGGCCCTGATGCTCCGTGTCATCAAAGCGAGCCTTGAAGCCTTGCGCGTCGGTTGCCAACTGCGCGGCCAGGGTATTCATATGGCGCACGCACAGTTCGAGAAAACGTTGGGCCTCTTCCACACTTTCCCAGTCCGGGTTCTGCCCACCCCAGATCGCCGGGAACCACTCAGCGACGTCCACTTGCGCCGGGCTTGAGACCAGCGCAGTGAAGTAGCCGTCGAGTTCGGCCAGGTTCAGCACCGAGTGATCGTCGCCGTACTTGAGCAGGGTTTCTTCGATGAATTCGAAATCGGCGGGGGCGAGGGGTTGGGCGTGCATGGCAATTCCTTTGAGCGTCGAGCGCCGCTTCGGGGCGGCTTAAAGCGCGAAGGATGGCGCTTAGGCGGGCTTTTTTCCAGCGTTTTCCCAGCGCGCAAGCAGTTTGCTCACGCACAGCGAACCGACCACCGCCAGGATGATCGGCACCAGAAAGTCATGCTCGATCCGGGTAAATTCCGCCACCAGCACAATTGCCGTCAGCGGCATGCTCATGCTCGCCGCCAGGAACGCCGCTGCGCCGATGATCGCAAATGCGCCCAGGGGCACGCCGGGCCACGCCAGGCTCCAGGCGCCGCCAAGCATGATCGCCAGCAGCGCGCCATTGGCCAGGGCCGGGGTCAGCAGCCCACCTTCGGCCCCGGCGCGCAGGCTGCTGGCCGTGATCAGCACTTTGACCAGCAGCAGGATGGCGGCCAGGCCGATTGTCAGTTCATTGTCGAAACCCAGTTGCGCCGGACCCTTGCCGTTGCCGAGGATCTGCGGCAGCAGCATGGCCAGCCCACCGATGAGGGTGAAGTTGAGCAACGCCAGCACCGGCAAACGCCAGCCGCGCGCGGCGTTTGCCCTGGCGGCACCGGTAAAGCGGCTGAAACCATAGGCCGCCACGCCAAACACCGGGCCACACGCCACGGCCCAGGCGATCAACGTCGGGCTCAGCAGAAAATGCGGCACCACGTATTGCGGCTCTGCGCCAAGGCCGATCCACGCCACCGAAGCCCCAATCGCCGACGTTGCCAACGCAATCACCGCCGCTGGCCAGCTGAATGCGCCGACCAGCACTTCCAGCACAAACACCGCGCCGCCCAATGGCACGTTGTACACCGCCGCCAGGCCTGCACCCGCGCCGCAGGCGACGATCAGCCGATGCATCGACGGTTCCAGTCGCGCCCGTTGCGCTAACCATGTGGCCGCCAGCGCACCGACTTCACGCGGCGCCACTTCACGCCCCAGCGGCGAGCCGAGGGCCACGGTGACAATTTGCAGGATGGCGTGGGCGAGGGTGGTCTTGGGCGGCATGATCGGCATCTTTTCGCCAACCGCCTGCTTGATGCTCACCAGCGGGCGGCCGTAGCGATAAATCGTCCACCAGCCCACACCCGCAACCAGGCCGCACATGACCAAGACCAGTAACCGACGCTGCGGTGCGGCTGCGGTCACGCCCAAAAGAAAGGTCTCATGGCTGATCAGGCTGTCGAGGCTGTAGCCGTACGCCAGGTGCTGAATGGCGTGCAGCAGCAACGCCAGGAGCATCCCGCCAAGCCCGGCGCCAATGCCAGTCAGCACGACCACCAGGGCCAGAATCAACGATGAGCGAAACGTGGTCGGCATAGATGGCTCCAGGAAATGGCCCAGATTGTATAGCCGATAAAGTCGCGTCCCTGGGTGAAATGTATCGGCAGGCCATGAACCGCGGCCCCACAACATTTCATTACGTTTGCCAGTCCCGTTTTTGGCCGATGCGCCGCCGCGCTCCCTTGTTATAGTTCGGCCCTTATCACTCGCCAGTCAGGGATCACTGCCATGTCCGAATACCAAGCTTTCGTCGTCGAGCTCAGCGGCAACGTCGCCCATGTGCAGATTAACCGCCCGGAAAAGATCAACGCGATGAACGCGGCGTTCTGGACCGAAATCATCGACATTTTTCAATGGATCGAAGACACCGACGCCGTGCGCGCCGTGGTACTCAGCGGCGCCGGCAAGCATTTTTCTTCCGGCATCGACCTGATGCTGCTGGCCTCGGTGGCCAACGAGTTCGGCAAGGACGTGGGCCGCAATGCGCGCTTGTTGCGCCGCAAGATCCTCGAGCTGCAAGCCTCGTTCAACGCCGTCGACAATTGCCGAAAACCGGTGCTGGCGGCGATCCACGGCTACTGCATCGGCGGCGCCATCGACTTGATCAGTGCCTGCGACATGCGCTACGCCGCCGAAGACGCGCAGTTCTCGATCAAGGAAATCGACATCGGCATGGCCGCCGACGTGGGCACCCTGCAGCGCCTGCCGCGCATTGTCGGCGACGGCATGCTGCGTGAACTGGCTTACACCGGCCGCCAGTTCGGGGCTGAGGAAGCGCGCAGCATCGGCCTGGTCAATCGCGTGTATGCGGACCATGCAAGCCTGTTGGCCTGCGTGATGGACATTGCCCAGCAAATCGCCGCCAAGTCGCCGATTGCCGTGACCGGCACCAAGGCGATGATCAGCTACATGCGTGACCATACGGTCAATGATGGTCTGGAATACGTTGCCACCTGGAACTCGGCTATGTTGCAATCCAACGACCTGCGCGTGGCCATCGCGGCCCATATGAGTAAGCAGAAACCCGAATTCGTGGATTGACTGACATGACCCCAGGCTGGATTACCACAACGCTGCTGGACAACGACGCCCCCGGTGGCTGGGCCGTTGCCCGCAGCCGTGAAGGCTTTTTGCATGACACCAATGGCCCGCTGTTTCCGCGCGAATGGCTTAAGCGCCAGGACCTGTCGGTGTTCGCCGAACACGGCATCGGCCACCTCGACGGTGAGCCGGTGTACCTGCTGGAACTGAACTCGGCAAGTGACGTGCCGGGCTGCAGCTGGCAGGGTTTGCGCGCGTTCATGCTGCAGGGCGACCACACGCTGTACAAAGTGCTCGGCTACGCGGCGCAGATCGGCACCTGGGCGCGCGAGCACCGGTTTTGCGGCAGCTGCGGCCAGGCCATGGTCCAGGTGCCGCGTGAGCGTGCGATGCATTGCCCGGCCTGCGACTTGCGCAGCTACCCGCGCATTTCGCCGAGCATGATCGTGTTGGTGACCCGGGGCGACGAGATCCTGCTGGCGCGTTCGCCGCGTTTTGTCACGGGCGTCTATAGCACCTTGGCCGGGTTTGCCGAGCCGGGGGAGTCGGCCGAAGACTGCCTGATCCGCGAGGTGCGCGAGGAAGTGCAGGTGGAGGTCAAGAATATCCAGTACATGGGCAGCCAATGCTGGCCGTTCCCGCATTCGATGATGCTCGGCTTCCATGCCGAATATGCCGGTGGCGATATCGTGCCCCAAGCCGACGAGATCGAGGACGCGCAGTGGTTCAACATCCACGACCTGCCGCCATTGCCGGCGTCACGGTCGATTGCGCGTTACCTGATCGACCTCTACCTGGCCCGTCGTTTAGGCCACGCTGAACCAGTGTTGCCAGGCTAGGCGCACGGTCAGGCCGAGGACCACGGTGATAAACACCGGGCGAATGAATTTGGCGCCGCCGCTGATCGCGCTGCGGGCGCCAAAGAATGCGCCGCACATTACCGAGAAGCCCATCGCCAGACCGACGATCCAGTCCACCGAGCCGTTGAAGATGAACACCGACAGCGCCGCCGCGTTGCTGACGAAGTTCATGCTGCGCGCTACGCCGCTGGCCTTTACCAGGTCGATGGGGTGCAGCAGCATCGTGCTGACCGTCCAGAACGCGCCGGTGCCGGGGCCGGCCACGCCGTCGTAGAAGCCCAGGCCGAAGCCCTGGGTGGATTGCCATTTTTTCTTGATCGGCGCGTCGGCATCCAGCGGCGCCTTGGGCGTGCCGCCAAACAGCAGGTACACACCGCAGCCGAATACGATTACCGGGAGCATTTTGTTCAGGGTTTCAGCGGGCAGGTAGTGCGCGACCACCGCACCGGCGAGGGCGCCGATCAGCGTGCCGACGATGGCATGCACCCATTGGCGCGGGTGAAAGAGTTTGCGCCGGTAGAAGGTAAAGCTGGCCGTGGCCGAGCCGAAGGTGGAACTGAGTTTATTGGTGCCCAGCACCAGGTGGGGCGGCATGCCGGCGGTCAGCAGGGCTGGCGTGGTGAGCAGCCCGCCGCCGCCGGCGATGGCATCGATGAAGCCGGCGATAAAGGCCACGATGGCCAGGATGGCGAGGGTGGTGAGGTCTACGCTGAGTTCGAAGGGCATGGGCAGGGCTTATTCTTGGCAGGGCGCAGCAAAGGGGCTGCGCCAAAGGTCGCCATCTTACCTGCCGGATGTACACAGATCCAAATGTGAGAGCTGGCTTGCCTGCGAGCGGTGGGGCAGGCCCAACTGCTGTAACTGACTCGGCGCCATCGCAGGCAAGTCAGCTCCCACCTTTAAAACGTGCCCGCCTTGCTATTTATGGGTTCCCAGCCACTCCAGCGCTGTGCGCCACACACAAATGCCGAGGAAATACGCCGACATCAGCGACCACAACCCGAACGTCCATGGGTTGGTATTCGGGTAGTCCACCACCATCAAAAAGCTGCACAGCAACCAGATTGTGGTGACGGCAATGTTGATCGGCATAAAGCGCTTGACCCGGAACGGGTGCAAAAACTTCATCGGCGTCACGGTCAGCAGCGCCAGGCCAATCACCGTCAGCAAGGTGACCCAGGCGTCCGGCTGAATGATGTACACGCACAGGGCAACCACGTTCCAGGCGGCGGGAAAGCCGACAAAGTAGTTGTCCTTGCTCTTCATGTTCACATTGCAAAAGCAGAACAGCGACGACACCAGAATCACCGACACCGTAAACAGGTGAGTGAAGTCCGGCAGGTCGATATAGCGGTAGATGAACAGCGCCGGAATAAACACATACGTCAGGTAATCAATCACCAGGTCCAGCACCGAGCCATCGAAGCTTGGCAGTACCGTGCTGACATTCACTCGTCGGGCCAGGGAGCCGTCAACGCCATCGACTACCAGTGCCAGGCCCAGCCAGAGCAGGCAAGCCTTGGGTGAGTTTTCCAGCAGCGCAAGCGTGGCCAAAAAGGCCAGCACCACGCCAGTGGCAGTAAAGCCGTGGGCGCCCCAGGCTTTGAGTCTGGCTACATGCAGGGTCGATATCACGGGCGGTTCTCCAAAAGGTCAAACAGGGCAGCCGACAACGTAACGCCGTCGAGTCTGGCCAGGGAATGCAGGTATCGACCGGGAAGGGGGGGATAAGGTTCACCACCCCGGTGTACCACTTAGCGTAGCAAGCGCAGGACGTTTCAGCATCAACCCTGACGGAACACCAGCGCCTTCAAGCCACTTTGGGGGTCGATATCCGGAAATTCAGGCGGGTTTTGCAGCCGCTCCACAAAGCGCAGGCCCGGTGCTTCGCGGGTGACGCCGTCGATCAGGAAGTCTTCGCCAAACGCCGGGTCGTTCATGCACGCCAGTACGCTGCCCTGTGGCGTGAGCAAATCCGGCAGCCGGCGCAGCACGCGCTGGTAGTCCTTGGTCAGCAGGAAACTGCCTTTCTGGAAGGACGGCGGATCGATGATGACCAAGTCATAAGGCCCGCTGTGGGTGACCTTGGCCCAGGACTTGAACAGGTCATGGCCCAGAAACGTAACGTTGCTCAGGTCGTGACCGTTCAGGCGATGGTTGTCGCGGCCACGGCTGAGGGCGCCACGGGCCATGTCGAGGTTGACCACATGGTCGGCGCCGCCTTCGATGGCCGCGACCGAGAAACCGCAGGTATACGCGAACAAATTGAGTACGCGCTGGCCCTTGGCCTGCTCACGCACCCAGTGACGGCCGTAACGCATGTCGAGGAACAGCCCGCTGTTCTGTTTTTTTCCCAGATCGATCAAGTAACGCAGGCCGCCTTCGGTGATGGTCAGCTCATCAACAGCGTCACCCACCAGCCATTCGGTGGTGCTTTGCGGCAGGTAGCGGTGTTGCAGGGCGACGGTATAGGCGCTGAGCTGTTCTTTGAGCATCTGTTTCAACGCGTCCAGCTGTTCGGCCTCCGGCGCTTTGAACAGCGACACCAGAATCACCCCTTGCAACCAGTCCACCGTCAGTTGTTCCAGGTCCGGCCAGCAGCGGCCACGGCCGTGGAACAGTCGCCGGGTCTCGGCGGGCGGGCTAGCCAGGGCGGTGAGCAGGTGGGCGTGCAGGGTGGCGAGTGCGTCTGGGGTCATCGGTCAGCGTCGGTCATTGAGCGGGCGGCATTTTAAACACAGTTGCAGTGTTACGTGTGGCTTGAGCACAACGTGCTGGAAAAAAGCAGATTGGCAGTGATTCATGCTCAAAATGCTCGAACCTGCGCCTGATAACAGGCAAAAAATCCTTTAGCACCAGCATAAACTGGAAAAAAAGCCCGGAGGTGCGCATGAATGGTTTCGCCAGTGCAGTCAATCACACGGCGTTGGATCAAGTAGAGCTGGACGAGTGGCGTGACGCGCTGGCCTCGCTGGTGGCCAACGCCGGTCCCGAACGAGCGCGGCAGGTCCTCGACCTGCTGGCCCGCGAAGGCAGCGCCCCGCACATCGACTGGAAACCCCGCCACGGCACGCCGTACATCAACAGCATCAGCGTTGCGCAGCAGCCGGCGTTTCCCGGTGACCTCGCCACGGAAGAGCGCCTGGCCTCGCTGGTGCGCTGGAACGCGCTGGCCATGGTGGTGCGCGCCAACCAGGCGTACGGCGAACTGGGTGGCCATATCGCCAGCTACGCCAGTGCCGCCGATTTGTTCGAAGTGGGCTTCAACCACTTTTTCCGCGCCCGCAACCCAGACTTTGGCGGCGACCTGGTGTTCTACCAGCCGCATTCCGCGCCGGGCATTTATGCGCGCGCCTATCTGGAAGGCCGCTTGAGCGAAGACGACCTCGCACACTACCGCCAGGAGATCGGCGGGCAACAAGCGGGCGCACGGGGTCTCTCCAGCTACCCGCACCCGTGGTTGATGCCGGACTTCTGGCAGTTCCCCACCGGTTCCATGGGGATCGGCCCGATCAGCTCGATTTTCCAGGCGCGTTTCATGCGCTACCTGCAGCATCGTGGGCTGCTCGACACCACCGACCGTCACGTCTGGGGTGTGTTCGGCGACGGCGAAATGGACGAACCGGAAAGCATGTCGGCCCTGACCCTGGCCGCCCGCGAAGGCCTGGACAACCTGACCTGGGTGGTCAACTGCAACCTGCAACGCCTTGACGGCCCGGTGCGCGGCAATGGGCGCATCATCGACGAACTGGAGGCGTTGTTTGCCGGGGCCGGCTGGAATGTGATCAAGCTGGTCTGGGGTTCAGACTGGGACGCCTTGCTTGCCAAGGACAGCGACGGCTCGCTGGTGAGCACGCTGTCGCAGACCGTCGACGGGCAATTCCAGACCTTCGCCGCCAAAGACGGCGCCTACAACCGTGAGCACTTTTTCGGCCAGAGCGAATCACTGGCCAAGTTGGTCGAGGGCATGAGTGACGAGCAAATCGACCGCCTCAAGCGTGGCGGCCACGACATGGTCAAGATCCACGCTGCCTACCACGCCGCGCGCCGGGTCAAGGGCCAGCCGACGGTGATCCTGGCGCAAACCAAAAAGGGCTTCGGCATGGGCGAAGCCGGGCAGGGCAGGATGACCACGCACCAGCAGAAGAAGCTGGATCGGCAAGCGCTGATTGCCTTCCGTAATCGCTTCCAGTTGCCGCTGACCGACGAGCAGACCGAATCGCTGAGCTTCTTCAAACCGGCCGACGACAGCCTCGAATTGCGTTACCTGCATCAACGCCGCCAGGCGCTGGGCGGTTATGTACCGAGCCGCAGCCAGGTCGCAGCGCCGGTGGCGGTGCCGCCGGTGACGGGATATGCCGGTTTCGCCAAGGCGGCTGACGGCAAGGAAATGTCCACCACCATGGCCTTCGTGCGCATGCTCACCAACCTGCTCAAGGACAAGGCCCTCGGCCCGCGCATCGTGCCGATCGTGGCGGATGAGGCGCGCACCTTCGGCATGGCCAACCTGTTCAAGCAGATCGGCATCTATTCCAGCGTCGGCCAGCGCTACGAGCCCGAAGACATCGGCTCGATCCTCAGCTACCGCGAGGCCACCGACGGGCAGATCCTCGAGGAGGGCATCAGCGAGGCCAGTGCCATCAGCTCGTGGGTGGCAGCGGCCACCAGTTACTCAGTGCACGGCCTGCGCATGTTGCCGTTCTACATCTATTACTCGATGTTCGGCTTCCAGCGCGTCGGCGACCTGATCTGGGCCGCCGCCGACCAGCGCGCCCGCGGCTTCCTGCTTGGCGCCACGGCCGGGCGCACCACCCTGGGCGGCGAAGGGTTGCAGCACCAGGACGGCAGCAGCCACCTCAGCGCCGCCAGCGTGCCTAATTGCCGCGCCTACGACCCGGCGTTTGCCGGCGAGTTTGCGGTGATCCTCGACCACGGCATGCGCCAGATGCTCGAGCACGATGTGGACGAGTTCTACTACGTAACGCTGATGAACGAAAACTACCCGCAGCCGAGCCTGCCGCAGGGCGTGGAGTCGGCGATCATCAAAGGCATGTACCGCTTGCAAGGTGCGCCAGATGCCCAAGTGCGCTTGCTGGGTTCGGGCACGCTGCTGCGTGAGGCCCAGGCTGCCGCGCGTTTACTGGCCGAGGATTGGCAGGTGGCGAGCGAGGTGTTCAGCGTCACCAGTTACAGTGAGCTGGCGCGGGATGCGCGGGAAGTGGAGCGGTGGAATCGCTTGCATCCCCAGGACGCCAAGCGCGTCAGCCATGTAAATGACTGCTTGCCCAACGGCGCGCCGGTGATTGCGGTGTCCGACTATGTGCGGGCGGTGCCGCAGATGATTGCTTCTTACCTGAATTGCAGCTACACCGTGCTCGGCACCGACGGTTTTGGCCGCAGTGATACACGGGCGGCGTTGCGGGATTTCTTCGAAGTAGATCGCCATCACCTGGTGCTGGCGGCGCTGACGGCGTTGGCGGAGCAGGGGAGTGTGGCGCGGGAGGTGTGTCAGCAGGCGATTGAGCGCTATGGCTTGCAGACGGAGCGGATGGGTTCCTGGATGTCCTGAACCACACATACATCAAAGGTGGGAGCTGGCTTTCCTGCGATAGCGGAGTGTCAGTCGACAAATTTATTGACTCGTCCACTGCCATCGCAGGCAAGCCAGCTCCCACAGAGTTTTGTGGTGGATGTTAAAAAGTGGCAATCAGGGCTGGCCCAAACGCCTCCTTCAGAAACCCCGGCGCGATGTAACGCTCATAGTGCGCCTCGGACAACAGAAAAAACTCGCGATCAATCGCGTCGCGTAAATCAGTCAGGTTGCGCTCCCGAAATTCCGGCAACAACGCCAGGCCATACGCATCCAGTCTGGAAATCACCCGCGCACCCCGCGCAATCAACTGGTATGCCCAGCAATACGGCGACTGGTGGGGCACAAACCGAATTTTGCGGTCTTCCAACTGCTGGCGCAGGCGCTGCGGGTCAAGCACTTCCAGCTTGCTGGCCATCACCTGCACCAGCAACTGTTCCAGGCGCTGCCACACTGCCTGCTTCTCGTCGGCGCTGTAGCCATTCCACTGAATCACTTCATGGTGATAACGCTTGCAGCCCCGGCAGACCAGGTCCCCGTAAACGGTGGAGCACAGGCCGACGCAGGGCGTTTTGATGGTTTGATTGGGCATAAGGGTTTGTTTGCAAAGTCTATGGATCGCAGATTGCTAATGTGGGAGCGGGCTTGCCCGCGATAGCTGTGTGTCAGCCAATGCATCTTTAGCTGACCCAATGCCATCGCGGGCAAGCCCGCTCCCACATTGTTAGTCCCAGCTCAGCGCGCCGCCGGTCTGGTACTCGATCACGCGGGTTTCGAAGAAATTCTTCTCTTTCTTCAAGTCCATAATCTCGCTCATCCACGGGAACGGGTTAGTCGTCCCTGGATACTCTTCCTTCAACCCAATCTGCGACAAACGACGATTCGCGATGAACTTCAGATAGTCCTCCATCATCGCCGCATTCATCCCCAACACCCCACGCGGCATGGTATCGCGCGCATATTCAATCTCCAGCTGAGTCCCCTGCAGAATCATCTGGGTCGCTTCTTCCTTCATCTCGGCATCCCACAAGTGTGGGTTTTCGATTTTGATCTGGTTGATCACATCGATACCGAAGTTCAGGTGCATCGACTCGTCGCGCAGGATGTACTGGAACTGTTCGGCCACGCCGGTCATTTTATTGCGACGGCCCATCGACAGAATCTGAGTGAAGCCGCAGTAGAAGAAGATGCCTTCCAGCACGCAGTAGTAGGCGACCAGGTTGCGCAGAAGTTCTTTGTCGGTTTCGACGGTGCCGGTTTCGAACTTCGGATCGGAGATCGAGCGGGTGTACTTCAGGCCCCAAGCGGCCTTTTTGGCGACCGAAGGAATCTCGTGGTACATGTTGAAGATCTCGCCTTCATCCATGGCCAGCGATTCGATGCAGTACTGGTAGGCGTGGGTGTGGATCGCTTCTTCGAAGGCCTGGCGCAGGATGTACTGGCGGCACTCCGGGTTGGTGATCAGGCGGTACACGGCCAGCACCAGGTTGTTGGCAACCAGGGAGTCGGCGGTGGAGAAGAAGCCGAGGTTGCGCATGACGATGCGGCGTTCATCGTCGGTCAGGCCTTCGGGGTTTTTCCACAGGGCGATGTCGGCGGTCATGTTGACCTCTTGCGGCATCCAGTGGTTGGCGCAGCCGTCGAGGTACTTTTGCCAGGCCCAGTCGTACTTGAAGGGCACGAGTTGGTTGAGGTCGGCGCGGCAGTTGATCATGCGCTTTTCGTCGACGGCGACGCGGGCGGCGGAGCCTTCCAGCTCAGCGAGGCCTTCGGCGACGTCGAGTTTGTCCAGGGCGGCCTTGGCGCGCACGATGGCGGCGGAGTCGTTGGCAGTCACGTTGCGCGCTTCCAGTGCGGCCGCGGCGCCGGCACCGTCAAGGCGGTCCATGTTGGCTTCGCTGGCATGCCCGGCGTTGGCGCCCTTGATCACCGCTGCACCGGTGTCTTCGTTGTCGACTTCATCCCAACTCAGCATTGAAATACTCCTTCCTGATCTGTTCTGACGGCGTGTGAACCCGTCTAAAAATATGCGGTTTGCAGGCTACCTGGCATTGAAATGCTGCGCATAGTGTGGTCGGTAATTACCGATACTGCACACTATGTAGTGGTCTGTTTTGTTTGTGGGCACACTATATGGTGTGTAACAAAGTAGGTCAACGCACAAGATGTGCGGTCATCGGTCGCTGCCCGGCGCCCATTCAGCTATAAAGCCTGGGTTCACTGGCCACACACGCAAACTCAAGGGAATGAAAAAAATTCTGATCCGCGCAGCCACCCTGGAAGACGCCGAAAGCATCTTCGCCGTGCATCAAAACTCGGTCGAAAACCTGTGCAACGCCGATTACGGCCCTGAGCAGATTGCAATGTGGCTCGATGGTCGCTCGCCTGAGACGTACCGAGCGGCCATTGCCGCGGGCAGCCTGTGGCTGGCGTATACCGATAGCCTGCAAGGTTTCGTCGAGATTGACGGCCATCAAATCAGCAAATTGTTCGTGCGCGGTGATGCGGCCGGGCAGGGCATTGGTGCGCGTTTGCTATGTGAAGCCTTGCAGCACATCCAACACGCGGGCCATGCCACGGCCTACCTGGAAGCAACCCTTCCATGGTTGAAACGCCGCAATGAGAGACCGCGGCCAAATTGACGTCCTGTCCAGGACTGGATATGTTGTCTCGCATGAAAAAGACCTCTCCCGAACAAACCACGCTGATCAGCCAGCTCGAACAGATCGCCGAAGGCTTGAGCAAAACCTTCAGCCCGTTCTGTGAAGTGGTGCTGCACGACTTGCGCGACCCGCAGCACGCGATTCTGGCGATCCACAACAACCTCTCCGGGCGCCAACCCGGTGACCCGGCCACCGAACTGGGCCTGGCGCGCATTGCCGACCCGGACTACCCGCAGGTCCTCGCCAACTACCAGAACCAGTTCGCCGATGGGCGCCAGGTCAAAAGCACATCGATCGGCATCAAGGACACCAGCGGCAAGTACGTCGCGGCTTTGTGCATGAACGTCGATCTCTCGTTGTTCCGGGGCTTGCAGAGCATGCTGGAGCAGTTTGGTTCAGTCAGTGGCGACCAGCCCAATGAGTCCCTCGACCCGTCCGGCGCCGATGTGATTCGTGCGCGAATCGACCAGTTCGCCGCACGCCTGGCGACCACGCCGCGGGCACTCAAGGCGGCGGATCGGCGGCTGCTTCTGCAAGAGCTCAAAGACTCCGGCTGCATGGACGTTCGCCGGGCCATGGAAACTGTCGCCTCGCACCTGGGCGTGTCGCGCGCGGCGGTCTACACCTACGCCAAGTAACGCGCCAGCGCTTCAATCTCTACCAGATACCCGTGATGCAACTCAGGCACCGGCACCACCGCGCGGGCAGGGCGGTGCTCGCCCAGCGCGGCGGCGTAAATTCGATCAAATTCCGGCCAGTGGTTAACCCCGGCCACGTACACCGTGACCTTCACCAAGTCCTGGGGCGAACCGCCAGCGGCTTTCAAGATCGCCAACACATTGTCCAGCGCCACCTGCGCCTGTTCGGCAAACGACGCCTCAAGGTTGTGGCGACCCTGCGCGCTGACTGGCAATTGCCCGGAGATATACAGTGTGTCGCCATGGCGGACGGCCTGCGAATAATGCCCGGCTGGCGGCGCGGCAGTTGCGGTGTGAATGATGTTCATGGCGCCTCGCTGAGCAGGGCGGCGTAGCGCTGGATATCGACGTTGCCGCCGGTGACGATAAGCCCCACGCGCTGGCCCTTGAACCGCTCGCCCAGTTGGCGCAATGCAGCCAGGCCAAGGCAGCCGGTGGGTTCCACCACCATCTTCATGCGCTGCATGAAAAAGCGCATGGCCTCCACCAACTGCGCGTCGGAGACGGTGAAGATGTCGTTCACCTGATCACGGATGATCGGGAAGGTGTAGTTGCCCAAGTGTTGGGTTTGCGCACCGTCGGCAATGGTTGCGGGCGTATCGATGTGCACAATGCTGCCGGCACGCAAGGAGCGTTGGCCGTCATTGCCGGCCTCCGGTTCGACGCCGAACAGTTGGCAATCCGGTGCCAGTGCACGGGTCGAAAGCGCTGTGCCTGAGAGCATGCCACCGCCGCCCAGGCCGACGAAGAGCGCGTCCAAAGGGCCGGTGAATTCCAGCAGTTCCTTGGCGGCCGTGCCTTGGCCGGCGAGGATGTTCGGGTGATCGTAAGGCGGGATCAGCGTCATCCCTTGCTCGATGGCCAGGGTACGGCCGATGTGCTCGCGGTCCTCGGTGAAACGGTCATACAGCACCACGCTGGCGCCATATTCACGGGTCGCGGCGACCTTGGCGGCCGGCGCGTCGGTCGGCATCACAATCGTCGCCGGCATGCCCAGCAAACGCGCCGCCAGCGCAATGCCTTGGGCATGGTTACCCGAAGAAAACGCCACCACACCGGCCGTGCGCTGCTGCGTATCAAACTGCGAGAGGGCGTTGAACGCGCCGCGAAACTTGAACGAGCCGGTGCGTTGCAGGTGCTCACATTTGATGAACACTTCGGCACCGGTTTCGGCGTTGAGGGTGCGCGAGGTGAACACCGGCGTGGTGTGCGCGAAGCCCTCCAGGCGCTGGGCGGCGGCGATGACGTCTTGATAGGTAGGCAATTGCATGCGACGGACCTTGTGTGCGTGTCTGGATAAAATATCCATATCAAGACAAATAGTAAAGTTTGCTGTGTTCATGCTAGCGTTTCGAGCTTCTCTGAATGCTCGAGGGTTCGACGTTGATCAGACTCACCGACTACATCGCCAACCTTGCCCAATCACCGCTGGCGCCGTGGGCCGACCTGGCGCCCTGGGTGTTGGTCGCCCGGGCGCCCGCCATCGTGCGCCAATTGCTCACCGAACTGGCACTTGACGATTACGTCATTCGCGATGAAATCGCCGTGCACCGTACCGCGACGGTCGAACCCGGCGCCTTGCTCAAGGGCCCATTGATCATCGGCGCCGAGTGTTTTATCGCCAGCGGTTCGCTGCTGCGCGGTGGCTGCTGGCTGGAGGCGCAGTGCATCATCGGGCCCGGCGCCGAACTGAAAACCTCATTGGTATTCAAGGGCAGCAAGCTGGCGCATTTCAATTTTGTCGGCGATTCGGTGCTTGGCCACGGGATCAACCTGGAGGCGGGCAGCATCGTCGCCAACTACCGCAATGAGCGGGTGGACAAGGAGGTGCTGGTGCGCATTGACGGGCAGTTACAGCGCACCGGTTGCGACAAGTTCGGCGCGTTGCTGGGCGATCAGTGCCGGATTGGCGCCAATGCGGTGCTGGCGCCGGGTGCCGTGTTAGCCCCTGCCAGTGTGATCGGGCGCGGGCAGGTGTTCGACGCAGAAACGTCTGTATAAACGCAATGTTGAAAAGGGCATGGTGCACCGGCACGATATTAAATAGAATGAATCTCATTTGAGACTCACTCGCGCCGCGCAGGTCGCTTGCCATGAATGATGCTGTTGTCCCGACCCACGCCGCCGAACCCACCTTGTCGAGTTTGTACCGCGACCACCGCAGCTGGCTCGAAAGCTGGCTGCGGCGGCGCCTGGGCAATGCCTGGGATGCGGCGGACCTGAGCCAGGATACGTTCCTGCGCGTGCTCGCCAGCGCCCAGCCGATTGCGCAGATGCAGGAGCCGCGCGCGTACCTGGTGACGGTCGGCAAGCGTTTGCTGGTCAACTTTCATCAGCGGCGCAGTCTTGAGCAGGCTTACCTGACGGCCTTGGCAAGCCTTCCGCACGCCTGTGTGCCGTCACCGGAGCAACGCTGGTTGCTGCTCGAAACCCTGCAGGCGCTGGATGAGTTGCTCGACGGCTTGCCCGTGCTGGTGCGCCGCGCATTTTTGTGGAGCCAACTTGAAGGCCTGGGTTATCGCGAGATTGCCGAGCGGCTCGACGTTTCTGAGCGCACCGTGAAGCGCTACATGGCGCACGCTTACGAACATTGTTTGCTGGCCGAGCTGTGAGCCGCGAGGTCGCGCGCGCCGCCGCGCAGTGGCTGGCCTTGCTGGAATCCGGCGCGGCCACCGAACGTGATCACGCTGCGTTGCAGCAGTGGCGCGACAGCCACCCCCAGCACGAACAGACCTGGCAGAAAGCCCAGGCCCTGCGCCAGCGTTTCAGCGACGTGCCGCCGGCATTGGCAATGGCCAGCCTCGACCGCCCGCAACCGTCGCGGCGGGCCATTCTCAAGCGTGCGCTGGGTGTGGCGGCGCTGGTGCCAACCGCCTGGTTGGTCAGCCGGCAGTTGCCCATCGAGGCGTGGCGGGCCGACGTGCACACCGCCACCGGCGAGCGCCGGCGCCTGCCGTTGGCCGATGGCAGCAGCGTGCAACTCAACACGGCCACGGCAGTGGATGTTGATCTCCAGCAGCGGCGCATCACGTTGGTAGACGGTGAGCTGGCCGTGAATGTGCCGGGCGCGGCGTCGATGACTGTGAACACCCGCTACGGCGAGGTTCACGTCAGCCAGGCCGAGGTGTGTGTGCGGCAATTGGCGTCCGGTTGTTTGGTCTCGGTGCTCAAGGGCGTGGTGCAGGTGCGCGACGTGCAGGGGCACGTGGCGTCATTGAGCAGCGGGCAGCAGGCGCCGTTGCAGGCCAAAGGGCTTGGCGCCTGGGTAGCGTTCGATGCGCTGCAACTGGGCTGGCGCGACGGCGTGTTGACCGCACAGAACCAGCCGCTGGGGGATTTTCTGCGCGAACTGTCGCGTTATCGCCCAGGCGTATTGCGCTGGGACCCGAGCCTGGAAATGCTACGCGTCACCGGCAGCTTCCGGCTGGACGACACCGACCGCATCCTCACGCTGCTGTCCCAGACGTTGGGGTTTGAGGTGCGAGCGCGGACGCGGTATTGGGTGACCTTGAGCCGCACGTTGGTTTGACGCTTTAACCCTTGGTGGCCGCGATCAACTCGGCCGCCACCAGGAACATCCACGCCAGGCTCGGGATCGAGCGCAGCCCGGCAAACGTGGGCTCCAGAGTGATATGTCCCCATCATGCTTTATCGGAATATGCAGTCTCTGTGCCATCTGCTTCTACAGCGCATTTGCTCGGGTTTACGCCGCTGTGGCTGTGATGGCAGCGGGCAGTTTGCTGATCCAACTGTTGCCAGGCGAACACTTCTTATATACCCATATCGAATAAATAAAGAGTTATATATTCCTTTTAATGTTCGATTGGATGGCGCATTTTGAGGGCCTGCGCATTCGTGCGGATTGACCCAACAGCCAAAAGGAAAGCCGACATGACCATTAAAGCGATCAACGTGCGCAACCAGTTCAAGGGCGTGATCAAGGAGATTCTGCTGGGGGAAGTGGTGTCCGAGATCGACGTGCAAACTGCGTCCGGCATCGTGACGTCAGTGATCACCACGCGCTCGGTGCGCGACCTGGAATTGAAAGTGGGCAGCGAAGTGATTGCCTTTGTGAAGTCGACCGAAGTTTCCATTGCCAAGCTGTAAACCCGTGGTTGAAGCAAAAGCAGATTAAGTGCAGATCTGCTTTTTTGTGGGCGCTGGCTTGCCGGCGATGTGGGCACCTCGGTGCATCAGGCCTACCCAGTTGATCCCTTCGCAGGCAAGCCAGCTCCCACATTTGACCCAGTACACCCATTACCCTGATGTACTCAGATCTAATGTGGGGGCTGGATTGCTTGGGTAGGTCACTCGGGAGACCGGGTGCCTATCCATTGCTGCAGCCTTAGTGGTTATCGGAGCCTGTCAGACCACGTGCAGATCTGCTTTTCTGTGGGAGCTGGCTTGCCGGCGATGCGGGCACCTCGGTGCATCAGGCCTACCCAGTTGATCCCTTCGCAGGCAAGCCAGCTCCCACATTTGACCCAGTACACCCTCTGCCTGATGTACTCAGCTGCCAATGTGGGAGCGGGCTTGCTCGCGAATGCGGTGGGGCATTCAGCTTTTCTGTCACTGATACACCGCCTTCTCAAGCACGCCCATTCCCACATGGATAGAGGCCAGCCCAGTGAACCTCAGTTGATGCGCGGGCCGCCGCCGCCCGGTTGATGCGGTTGCGGTTTGTCCGGGGGCGCATCGCTGGGCAGGCTTTTGGGTGGCGTGTTGGGGTCTTCGTAGTGCTTGTGCAGGTCCCCATCCAGCCGATTGCTCGACGACCCGCCTTTTTGCGGCGTCTGGTCGAAGTGCTCCCATTCCGATTGCTGGAAGCGAAAGATGCTGTCATCGGTCGGCGTGTCGCGGCCGTGGTAATGGTGGATTTCGTAGTGGGCGTACTCGACCTTGTCGGCCCAGTTGTCCTGCAATAAGCCGTCGCCGGCCAGATCGCGGTACCAGTCGTTTTCTTTCTCGGTGGCTTTCTGCTTTTTGTTGTGGTCGACAAAGTAGCCGATGATCCCGCCCACCACCGCCAGCACCACACCCACCAGGAACAGTGGCCCGGTCAAGGCCGCCGCCGTGCCTGCGCCAAACAGTGCCGCCGCGCCGAGTACCCCGGCCGACGCACCGAACGCACCGCCCGCCACCTGCAGGCCGCCAGCCGCCTGGGCCAGCGGGTCTTTGCTGTCCACGCCACTTTTGATCGCCAGTGCGCCCAACACGATATCGGCGAACCCGCCGGCGATGTCCGTGGCCGGGCCGAGCACCTTGATGACCGAGCCGGCAATTTTCGCGGACTTGGACGCGCCGAGCTTGGCCGCGCCTGCAGCGGCGAGGCCGTCATCCAGGTGAGTCGCCAGGCCTTCGGTGGCCTCGGTGACGGCTTTGTCGCCTTCACCAAACATCTTCGAAATGCCGTCGTACTGGCTGTCGGGCACGGCATCGAGTGCGCTGGTGATCTTGGCTTTTACATCGGAGGGCAGGTCGTTGACGCGGAATTCGAAGTTCGGCTCCTGCAGACCGGTCTTGCCCCAGATTTCCGGCAGCGTCTTGTCCAGGCCAAGGAAGTCCACCAGGCCGCCTTTGCCCAGGGTCTCGCCGATCTTGTCGCCCAGGCGCACGAAGTGGCTGGAACCGCCGGCAAAACTCAAGAAGTCCTTGGCGATGGACATGCGCTGCGCAGGCGTTTCACCGAGCTTGCCGCCTTTGCCGACCAATTGGTAAATCGCCGAAAACAGGGTCACGCCGGCGCCGAGAGAACCCAGGATGCCCTTGCTGTTGAGGGTATGAAACACCTCACCGAGCATGCCGCGGTCGGCGACCGGGATATAGGGTTTGCTCAACGCGGTTTTCAGGTCGGCCTCGCTGATCGAACCATTGTTCTTGTAGACCTCGCCCAACTCCTCCAGGGCCTTGGTCACGCCAGCGGACTTTTCCTTGCCCTGCAGGCCTTCGTTGAGAAATTTCTCCAGGGTTTCCTGGGTGCGCCGTGGCAGGTCGAGCAGGGTGCCTTTCAATACGCCTTTGAGCAGGCCGAACAGGTCCTTGGTGGCCAGTTCCTTGTTCTCGTCGGAGATCTTGCTCGGGTCCGAAAGGATCGCGTTGAGGTCGGTGGTCAAGCCGTCGGCCTGAATGTTCTGCGCCGCCTTGCTGGCCGCTTCCGGGTCGAACAACGACAGCGAGGTGAGGGTGTCGCTCAGGTCTTTCTGCGCCTCAGAGGTATTGCCCTGGTCTTGCAGGTCCTTGAGGTACAGCACGTAATCCGGGTTGGACGTCAGGTCCAGGAGCTTTTGTTTGATCTCGTCCTTGTTTGGCAGCTTATTGATCGCGTCGTCCATTTTCGACTTGTAGTCGGCCTGCACGGTCGGGTCTTTGAACAGCTCGCCGATCTGCTCCTGCACTGCCTTGCCGTCGATGATGTCGTGCATATCGGCCGAGGTCAGCTCGGTCTGCTTGTCATCGAACTCGCGCCAGGTGGTGTTGAACGGGCGCTTGGCTTCTTCGTAGCCGGTAATGCCGTGGCCGTTCTGGTAGGCGGCCTGGGCTTCCAGCGCGCGCACCAGCTTGGCGCGCGGGTCGTCTTTGGGAATCGAGCCATCCTTGACGCCGGCGCGGTAGGTGTCGATCAACTGGGTGGTGGCCAGCTCGCTGACGCTCAAGGTTGGCGACTTGTCGTCTTTCTCATCGGCATGCACGCCGGTGTCCATGTTCAGCACGTCGAGGTCACCGGCCTTAGGCAGGTTGTGCTGGGTGCGCGTGTCATCGACCGCGCCGGCACTGGAGGCGTCCCACTTGGCCTTGACGTCATCGTAGAGCTGCGGGCTGAGTTCCTTGGAGACGATGACCTTGCCTTCGCTGGTTTCATAGCGGATCAGGCCATCGCCCAGTTCGTCGGGCGAGCCGAACGTGATGTCGGTGTTTTTCAGGAAGTCATTCGGCCCGGCCAACTTATAGCCTTCGCTTTCGCTGGTGTGGATCTTGTCCCAGGTGTCGTGGGCGGTGGCGACGCTCTTGAACAGCTCGGGGCTGACGTCGGAAGACACCACCACCTTGGTGCCGTCATGCAGTTCGTAGGTGAGGATGCTGTCTTTCTGGTCGTTGTTCCAGCTGAACGTCTTGTAGTCATTCAGGCCCGGCACCGGCGTGTTGGCGTCGGCCAGGGCCGCCCCGTTATTCAGCTCGCCTTCCACCACGGCCTTTTTGCCAGGGTCGGTGTAGACCTCGTGCAGGCCCGCCAGGTAGTCGAACAGCTTGGGGTTGTCGTCACGGGCCACGACCATCTTCTGGCCGTTGCTCTCAAAGCGGATCAGGCCCGGGCCGACTTCATCCTCGGGGCCGACCGTGGTACCGGCGTAGGGCGGCCACACTTCGTTGTCGCTGGCGCGTTTGTAGCCGGCGTCTTCGCTGCTGGAGAGGCCGGTGAAGCTCGCATAGTCATCCTTGGCTTTCTGGAAGGCTTCGGGGTTGTCACGCTGGCTGACCACGACTTTGGTGCCGTCCTGGGTTTCATAGCGGATCACGCCCGGGCCGGTTTCGTCGGGCGGCCCGAGGGATTTGTAGTCGGCGAGCTTTTCCGGCGCTTTTGCATCCGCGCCAAGGCTCTGGTAACCCGCGTTCTGGCTGGCCACCACGCCCGTGAGCGATTTGAAATCGGCACTCACTTGCTTGAACAGCTCCGGGCTGTCCTGTTCGCTGACGATGACTTTCTTTCCATCCTGGGTTTCATAACGAATCAACCCAGGGCCGACTTCATCGGGCGGCCCGATGGCCTTGTAGTCGGCGAGGGCGGGCGGTGGCGTGGCGTCCTTGGCGGCCAGTGTATAGCCCTGTTGCTGGCTGGCATCGAGCCCCGATGGCGTCTTGTCCTGGGACTCGACTTTTTTGTGGGCGCTGTTTTTGAGCAGCACATGAAAAGCGGTGCCCGACTTGGATGGCGTGCGGGGAAGGGTTTTGGGATCGGACGAGCGATCAAGGGGCTGGGTCGCCATGCCATGAAACTCCTGCTGTTGCCGGTGGGACGGATGGGCAAAAACAGTAACAGCAGGGTTTCGGCATTCGTTGCGAAACGTTGTGAATTAACGCCGGCGAGCCGCGCCAACGGGCTCATCCGGCTGGGTTGTGTAAGTCGACAGCCCGAGATTCGAGGAGGACTGGCCCCCGCGATGGGGCCAGTCGCTTAGCGGTTTCTCAGGCTGCGCTCCATACGCTGCAAGCCCTCTTCGAGCATCGCACGCGGGCAGCCGAAGTTCAGGCGCACAAACTGCTGGCTGTCATCGCCGAACTCAATGCCGGCGCTCAGGCCGACCTTGGCCTGTTCCAGGAAGAACTGCTGCGGATCGTCCAGGCCCAGGGCGCTGCAATCCAGCCACGCGAGGAAGGTGCCTTGCGGGGCATGCATCACCACGCCGGGCAAACGGGTTTGCACGGCGTTGAGCAGGTAGTCACGGTTGGCCTGCAGGTAGCTCAACAGCGCCTCCAGCCATTCACCGCACTGGCTGTAAGCTGCGCGGGTAGCTTCCAGGCCAAGCGGGCTGACGCTGTCGACCATGCCGCAACGCGCGTTATTGAAGCGCTCGCGCATCTGGGCGTTTTGCACCACGGCAAAACAGGTCTTCAAACCGGCGACGTTGTAGGCCTTGCTCGCCGACATCAGGGTGATGGTGCGCTGGGCGATCTCGGGGCTGAGGCTGGCGGTAGGTGTATGGCGACGGCCATCGAAGCACAGTTCGGCGTGGATTTCATCGCTGATGATCAGCGCGCCGCTTTCCAGGCAGGCGTTGGCCACGGCCAGCAGTTCTTCGCGCGGGAAGACTTTGCCGATGGGGTTGTGCGGGTTGCTCAACAGCAGCGCGCCGGCGCCGGTCAGCGCCTGGCGCAGGGCCGGCAGCGGCGTGAGGTATTCGCCGTTGCTCAACGCGAACGGCACTTCGATACGCGGCAGGTTCCAGTTCGCTGGCGCCAGGCGAATCGGGCGATAGTTCGGGGTTTGCAGCACCACCGGCTGGCCCGGCTGCACGAACGCGTGCAGCGCCATGTTGAAGCCGGGTTCGACGCCGGGCAAAAACAGCAGTTCGTCTGGCAGTACGCGCCAGGCGTATTTGGCCCACAGGTCGGCAACGATGGCGTCGCGCACATCCGGCCCGGCCACGCTGTAGCCCAGGATGTGTTGGTCGAGACGCTGGTGCAGGGCTTGCAGTACGGCAGGTGGCGCGGCGATATCCATGTCGGCGATCCACATCGGCAAGACGTCTTGCGGGTAACGGTTCCACTTGGTGCTGCCGGTGCCGAGGCGGGGGTGGATCGTGTCGAAATCAAAGCTCATGGGAGGCTCGTGTCAGGGAGGCAGGCGCAAGAATGGCGCTGATTCTAGCGCCATTATTTTTATAGGCCAGCGCTGATTGCCTCATACGGCGTCGGGATTTGTGGGGCGGCTATGAAAGCCTGGTCACCGTGGCGGACACACGCGACCGTGAAAGCGCGACGGAGCGGGCGTTGAGCCCGGTGGTGCGCTTGCATATCTTGGAAGATGTGGCGGCGCTGATCGAGGATCTGCAGCGCGGCCTTACCTTGGCGGGTTGAGTGAGGGGCGCTCCCACGCAAGGTGGGCGCGATCCCTTTATCAGTGCTTGACCGGAGTCGGCAGCGTCACCAGGCCGACGTAGCCGTCCCAGAATTTGTGCTGATCGACGCCAAATACCACCTTGGCTTTCTGCGTGCCCAGCGGTGCACCTTTCTGGTAGCCCAGCGCACGGCCGTAGTCGGCGCCGAACGTTGCGTCCACATCCACCCACAAATCGCGGGACTCGGTGACGATGTCCGGGCTGACCAGAAACAGCGCCGGCAAGCTGTCCCAGGTAAAGCTGTGGTAGCTGGGGTCTTTGTCGAACAGCGGGCCGAACTCGTGCTTGTACAGCTCGGCAATCGCGCCTTTGTGTGCCACCACGCGTTGGTACACCGACTTGTCGAAGGTGACTTTCTCGCACACGTCATTCGGGAAAATCACGTGCTCGATCGGTGAGCGCAGGACGATCTTTGCCGCCTCCGGGTCGAACCACCAGTTGAATTCCGCCGCCGGTGTGGTGTTGCCCGGAATCTGGAACGCACCGCCCATGTACACGATGCGCTTGATCAGCGGCACGATGTCCGGCGCCGAGCGAATCGCCAGGGCGATATTGGTCAAGGGGCCGACGGCGAGGATCGTCACTTGATGGGGATTGGCGCGCACGCTTTGCACGATGAACTGCGCGGCGGTCTCGCTGCGCAGTTGGGTGTGCGTCGCCAGGCCATCCGGTGGCGCGATCAACTGCGAGGGCGAGGCAGGGCGCGGGTTTTTGAACGCGCCCGGCCAACCGGCGCCAAACAGCGCTTTCTCTGCCTCGTACGTGGCGTAGTCATGCAGCAGCGGGTAGGCGGCGCCGGAATAGACGCCCACCTCTTTTTCCACGCCCATGCGTTCCACGGCCTTGAGGGCATCGACCTGTTCCTGGTCGACCCAGGCGTTGCCGCTGACCAGGGTCATGCCCAGCAGCTCGATGCGTTTTTGCGCATGCAGCTGGGCGAGCATGATAAAGGCCTGGCCGTCATCGTTGAGCACGTTGAAATCGGTGTCGAAGATGACTTTTTCGGCCGCTTGCGCGGTGCCGGCACACAGGCCGACCGCGACAAGCAGTGCACAGCTTTTAAAGAAGCCTTGCATGGTGATTCATCCGCAGAAATTGTTGTTGTTAACGGTTCACCAGTTTCGCCGGCAAGGCGATGACCAGGAAGCTGCTGAGGATCAGGCAGCCGGCGAAAAACCACAAGGCACCCGCGCTGCTGCCGGTGACGTCGATGGCCACGCCCATCAGCGAGTTGCTCACCAGGCCGGCGATGTTCGCCACCGAGCAGGCGAGGGCAAAGCCGGTGGCTGCTGCGGTGCCTTTGAGAAAGGTTGCCGGCAGGCTGAAAAACACCGGCACGGCGCCGATGATCGCGGCCGAGGCGATGGCGAACAGCACCACCGTGGCCACCACGTTATGGGTAAAGAATGTGCTGGTGGCCATCGCCGCCGCGCCGATGAAAAACGGCACGATGATGTGCCAGCGACGTTCACGGTGTTTGTCGGAGCTGGCGCCGATCAGCAGCATGCCGAGCAACGCCGCCACGCTGGGTAATGCGGTCAGCAGGCCGATGTGGAAGGTGTCGGTAATCCCGGCGTTGCGGATGAACGTCGGCATCCAGAAACCCATGGCGTAGGCGCTGAGCAGGATCGAGAAGTCGATACCGCCGAGCATCCACACTTTGAGGTTGAAGAAGCCGTCGCGGAAGCTGTGCTTGCTGCCGGTGGCGTCGGCTTCGTCCTTGCGCAGCTCACTTTCGAGCAGGGCCTTTTCGTCGTCCGACAGCCATTTGGCTTGCTGGAAAGTATTGGGCAGCGCCCAGAAGGTCAGCACGCCGAGCAAAACGCTGGGCACCGCTTCGATCAGGAACAGCCATTGCCAGCCGCGCAGGCCGCCCAGGTTGTCGAAGTGGCCCATGATCCAGCCGGACAACGGGCCGCCGATCACGCTGGACAGCGGCAGGCCGATCATGAACAGCGCGATGATGCGGCCGCGCCGATGCGTCGGAAACCAGGTGGTCAGGTAATACAACACACCCGGCAAAAACCCGGCTTCGGCGGCGCCGAGCAGAAAGCGCAGGATGTAGAACTGCGTGGTGGAGGTGACCAGCATGGTGCAGGCCGAGAGCAGGCCCCAGGTGATCATGATGCGCGCGATCCAGATCTTCGCGCCGACCCGTTCCAGCACCAGGTTGCTGGGCACTTCAAAGATGATGTAGCCGACAAAAAACAAGCCGGCGCCAAGGCCGAACGCGGTTTCGCTGAAGTGCAGCTGGTCGAGCATCTGCAGTTTGGCGAAGCCGATGTTGATGCGGTCCAGGTAAGCGGCCAGGTAGCAGAAACACAGAAACGGAATCAGCTTCCAGGTGATCTTGTGGTAGAGCGTGGTGACGGGGTCGGCGACGGTGGTCGCGGGCGCTGCATTCGCAATGGGCATTGGGGTGTCTCCTGGCGGTGACTTATGGTTTTTATACAGCCGCTTTTGTTCCAGCACTTCGGAGTGCTGTAAAAGCGACTTCCAAAGGCAGTGTCAGAAGACTGAGATTTCCCTGCTGGAGGTCATCCATCTGTGGGCCGGGTGTGTGGGAGCTGGCTTGCCTGCGATGGCATCGACGCGGTGTCACTGAAACACCGCAGCGCCTGCATCGCGGGCAAGCCCGGCTCCCACAGGGATCGGCTTCTACAGATGAGTGCCTTCCAAGCGGCTACCTCAGTTTTTTCCGGACCACGCTCTTTGTCGTGGTTCCTGGTCAATCGTTATTGCTCCCTGAACTTGCTCATCGCCTCCTGCTTGCTCACCACGTCGCCATACTTGCTGTCGATGTCGAACAGGTTGGCTTCGTGGGGCGCCGGGTGTCGGTCGCCGACGCATTCGCGCACGACGATGGTGCGAAACCCGTGTTGCACCGCATCCACCGCCGTGGCGCGAATGCAGCCGCTGGTGGAGCAGCCGGCCAGTACCACGGTGTCGATGCCTTGAGCGTGCAGCATCGGGGCCAGGCTGCTGCCGAAAAACGCGCTGGCGTACTGCTTGGTGATCACCACTTCATCGTCCTGGGGCAGCACCTCGGCGCAGAACGCCGCCAGTGGGTTGCCCTCGACCATGTCTTTCATCACCGGGGCTTTCTTGACCCAGATGCCGCCATCGGCGAAATGGCCGCGATGGTAGCGGATATTGGTGTGCACCACCGCAATCCCATGCTGGCGCGCAGTGGCCAGCAGCTCGACGCTTTCGGCCACGGCCGTGACCACGCCCGGTGCGAACAGTGGCGCGCCTTTGGTGGTGTAGCCCTGCATGAAGTCGATCATCAGCAGCGCGGCCTTTTTGCCGAAGCCGATGCGGTTGCCCCAGACGCCTTGGTAGTTGGCGTCGGCAGATTGTTCGCTCATTTGTTTTTCACCTCATTCTCTGTGTTGTGGCGAGCGGGTTCGTTGTGGCGAGCGGGCTTGCCCCGCGTTGGGCTGCGAAGCGGCCCCAAAACCGGCCATGCGGTTTGCCTGACGAATCCCATTGCCTGGACGAGGGGCCGCTTCGCGCCCCAACGCGGGGCAAGCCCGCTCGCCACGACAAGCCCGCTCGCCACAGCAAGCCCGCTCGCGGTGAGTCAATAAGCGCCGGAGAGCAGGGCGCCGGCACCGGGCACGATAGGCTCCAAATCCAGCGCCTTGAGCATCGCGTAAGTAGTGGCGATGGCGGCAGTGAGCACCGGCTTGCCGGTTTGTGCCTCAACCTTGGCGACCACTGGCAACGACTGCATTTGCACACAGGCCGAGAGCACGATCACATCGACGCCTTCCAGGTTCATGCCCGCGACGATGGCCGGCAGGTTGGCCGGGTCGTGGCGCGCGACTTGGAGGTTGTCGGGTATTTCCAGCGCCCGCCAGTCCACCACCTCAAAGCCTTCTTCGCGGATGTAATTCACCACCAGTTCGGTCAGCGGCTTCATGTACGGCGCGACGATAGCGATGCGTTTGGCACCCATGACGTTGAGGCCTTCGATCAGTGCGCCGGCGCTGGTGATCACCGGGGCATTGGCGTCGTTATCGGCAGTGGCTTGGCGCAGGCGCTGCTCGGATTTGCGGTGATAACCCAAGCCCATGGCCATGATCGCCACCAGGCAGGCGTACCCCAGCACATCCACCTTGGCGTCGGACAGCTCGACGGCGCAGCGGTCGGACTCGCCGTCCATTGCCGCCAGTTCTTCCTTGCGCACCTGCTTCATGCGCATGCGGCTGGAGTGAAACGTAAAACGCTCCGGGCGGATCGCCTGGCGCGCGTTGAGCATCGCCGGGATCTCGGTTTCCATGGTGGTGTTGGAACTCGGCACGATCTGGCCGATGCGGTAAGGCTTGTGCATGGTGGTCTCCGTTCTTAGTGGGTGAGGAAATCGCCGAGCGCGTCGAAGAAACCCTCGAGGTCATCCCACGGAATCATGTGCCCGGCGTTGGGTACGCGAACGACCTGAATGGCCGGTTGCAGGTCCTGGATTTCGGCGATGTCTTCATCGAGGATCACGCCGCCGCGCCCGGCCACCATCAACAGGGCAGGGGCCTTGAGGTGAGGCAGGTCCTGATGGAAGTCCACCGTGTGAAAGTCATTGAAGGCGCGCACGATGGCGGGCTCAAAGCAGGTGTGCAGCCATTCGGCGCGCAGTTGCAGTTGCTCGGGTGTCCAGGTGGCGCAGAAGGCGCGCATGGCCTGTGCATCCATCCCAACCAGGGATTGGCGGATCGAATCGACGTACCACGGCAATTTGCTCGGGTATTCACGGCGGCCGGGGCCGGACACTGGCGGGTCGATCAGCACCACGCGGTTGACGCCTTGCGGATGCTTGACCGCACTGCGCACGGCAAAGCGCGCGCCCATGGAGTGGCCGACCAGGTGGTAACGGTCCAGATTCAGTGCATCGGCGAATGCGCCAATGTCATCGCTGCAGGTGTCGGCGCTGTAGTCCAGCTCGGGTCCGGTGGACGACAAGCCGCGCCCGCGTACATCCAGCACGTACGTGTCGAACTGCGCGCCGAGGCGTTCGGCCACAAACCCCCAGGTAATCGCCGGGCTGGTGATGCCCGGAATCAAAATCAGCGCCGGGCCGTTGCCGCCGTAGCGCAGGTAGTGCTGGCGAATGCCGTTGGCCTGGACGTTGCCGCCATAGAGAAAGGTGCTCACGCGGCCACCCCCGATTTCAGTGGCTGCGCGTACAGGTCATAGCCGTACACCCAATCCGGGTCTTCCTGGGTGCGCAACCACGTGTTGGCGTTGGACACCGCCTGCACGCGGGAGGCGCGTTCCTTGCGGTTGGCTTCGTAGAGCTGGAACGCGGTGCGGTAATCGCTGATGCCGGTTTCCTGCAGGCAACGGGTGAGCATGGCGGCGTCTTCGATGGCCATGCCGGCGCCCTGGGCCATGTGCGGCTTCATTGGGTGGCAGGCGTCACCGAGCAGCACCAAGCGACCTCGGCTCCACAGTGGCAGCGGGTTGCGATTGCGCAGCGGCCATTTGGTCACGCTTTCGGTGGACTCGATCAGGGCCTGCACGGTGGGGTGGTAGCCCTTGAACGCTTCGAACATCTCTTCGCGGCTACTGTTCACGAATGCGCCCTGAAAGTCCCATTCAGCATGCGGCACGCCAGTGACGTAGTAGTACTCGTCGCGTTTGCCGGTGGTGTAATACACCATCATGTGGCGGTCTTCGGTCCACCACTTGATGCAGTCTTCGAACGTGAGGTCGTACTTGGCCAACTGGTCGCCACGGATCAACGCGCGGTGCGCGACCCAGCCGCTGTACAGCGGTTTTTCCACGCCGAGCAGTTCTTCACGAATCTTCGAATTGATGCCGTCGGCGCCGATCACGATGTCGGCATAGGTCACTTCACCATCGGCGAAGGTCAGGCGCACCTGGGTGTCGGTTTCTTCGAGGGTTTCCAGGCGCTTGTTGAAATGCAGGGTGCCGGGCTTGAGAGTGGACATCTGCAGGGCATGCAGGTCGCCGCGGTGCACGGTGACATACGAGGCGCCGTAGCCGGTGAGCGGGATGCGCGAGAGGTAGTCGCCGGTTTCGCCGCAACGGCTGAACCAATGCTCTGGGTGCGAGCCCATCAGGTCCAGCTGCTTTTCGATGCCCATGCGGCGGAAGATTTTCATGATGTTGGGCCCCATGTGGATCCCCGCGCCCAACCGGGAAAACTCCGGCGCCTGCTCGTAGACGTCCACGTCAAAACCGGCCTGCTGCAACAGGGTAGCGGCGGCGGCGCCGCCCAGGCCGGCACCGACGATGGCGATTTTTTGAGTGCTTCCCATGGGGCGTAATCCTCTTTCTTTGTGATTGTCGGCAGCGTCTGCCTGCAAGGTTTTTAAAGTGTATACGCTCATTTTTTAAAATGGGAAGCCCGCTTCTGCAAATTTATTTTTTGGCCTCGTTGAACCTGCGTAACGTGATATTCCCAATAAATGCTGGGTTTGTTTCGATAGGTAACATTTTGGCGCGCCGCTTGCAGTCCGCTTGCAATTCAGGTCTTATCGTTATTAATTGGCGTATACGCTATAAAAATGCACTAGAGTGAAGCGCAGTGCTTGAACTTGGTGCAGTCCCACAGGAGACAGGAAAATGCCGGTAAGCGATTGCGAACTGACCCAGATGTTTGAACACGTGCTGAAGCTGTCGAAGGCCGACCCGACCCAGAGCGTCGCCGTGCTCAAGAGTCATTACTCCGACGCACGCACCGTGCGTGCGGCGATGGAGGCGGCGCAGCGCCTGGGGGCCAAGGTGTATGCGGTGGAGCTGCCGTCGTTCAATCACCCGCGGGCAATGGGCAATGACATGACCGCCTACTGCGGCGACACCGCGCTCACCGGCAACATCGCCGCCCAGCGTGCGCTGGAAGCCGCCGACCTGGTGGTTGACACGATGATGCTGCTGCATTCACCGGAACAGGAGCAGATCCTCAAGACCGGCACGCGCATCCTGCTGGCCGTGGAGCCGCCGGAAGTGCTGGCGCGCATGCTGCCCACCGAAGAAGACAAGGTGCGTGTGCTGGCGGCCGAGCAATTACTGAAAAAGGCGCGTTCGATTCACGTCAAATCCCGCGCCGGCAGTGATTTCCGCGCTGCCTTGGGGCAGTACCCGTCGGTGACCGAATACGGTTTTGCCGATGAGCCTGGGCGCTGGGACCACTGGCCCAGCGGCTTCCTGTTCTCCTGGCCCAACGAGGAAACCGCCGAGGGCGTGCTGGTGCTGGACGTCGGCGACATCCTCCTGCCATTCAAGACCTACACCCGCGAGAAGATCACGCTGGAGATCGAGAAGGGCTTTATCACCAGGATCCACGGTGGTTTCGAGGCCGAGTACCTGCGTGATTACATGAAGTACTTCAACGATCCGGAGGTGTACGGCATCTCCCACATTGGCTGGGGCTTGCAGCCAAAAGCGCAGTGGACCGCCATGGGGTTGCATGACAAGAACGACGGCATGTGCATGGACGCGCGGGCGTTCTATGGCAACTTCCTGTTCTCCACCGGGCCGAATACCGAAGTGGGCGGCACGCGCAAGACGCCGTGCCACATGGACATTCCGCTGCGTCATTGCGATGTGTACCTGGATGACGAGGCGGTGGTTATCGCCGGTGACGTAGTCGCCCCGGCAGCCTCTCTGGCCCGCTGAAGATCCCAATGTGGGAGCGGGCCCGCTCCCACAGTTCTAACCGTGTTTCCTCAATGAGAAACTTGAGTCGATCCGGTAAGCCAGCCATCATGCGTCCCCATCGCCAATCACCCACCGAGCCCGCCGTGCCTGATTCCTACGTTTTCTCTGAACAAGTTGGCCACCTGCTGCGCAAGGCCTACCAGCGCCACCTGGCGATCTTTCAGCAGAATGTCGGCGACTCCCAGCTCACCGCCGTGCAGTTTGTCACCCTGTGTGCACTGCGCGATCAGGGTGCAAGTTCCCTCACCGAACTGGTCAAGGCCACGGCCGTTGACCAGGCGACCATTCGCGGCATTGTCGAGCGGCTCAAGGCCAAGGAACTGATCACGCTGGAGCCGGACCCGCAAGACAAGCGCAAGGTGGTGGTGGACCTGTCTGCCGCAGGCGCCGACCTGGTCGCGCAAACCGCGCCGCGCGCCGCGCAGATCAGCGAACTGACCCTGAGCAACCTCAACCCGGCTGAACGGGTGGCGGTGTTGTTCCTGCTGCGCAAAATGATCGACGACCCGCAGGAATAGTGGGCTTGTCGTGGCGAGCGGGCTTGTTGTGGCGAGCGGGCTTGCCCCGCGTTGGGCTGCGCAGCAGCCCCCAAACCCGCCATGAGCTTTACCTGAATAACCCCATCGCCTGGACGAGGGGCCGCTTCGCGCCCCAACGCGGGGCAAGCCCGCTCGCCACAACCACCATAAACCTGCATACGTCAGGATAATCCCAACCCCTTGGCATCGTTTTTGCTCGGTGTTGATGTAGTAGCCACTTCACGATTCAAGTGTGTCGCGAGACCCCAGGTCCGCGATGCTTTTTTTTGACTGTTTCGTGTAGTAGCTACTTCACCAATTGACACAGGCGAAGCGAATGATCAGTCCCTCCATCACGGTTGCCCTTGAGGTCAATGGCCACACCCGCGAAGTCAGCGCCATGGCGGACACGCCGCTGTTGCTGGTGCTGCGCAATGACCTGGCACTCAACGGCCCCAAGTACGGCTGCGGCCTGGGCGAGTGCGGCGCCTGCACGGTGATCATCGACGGTGTTGCGGCACGCTCATGTGTGTTCCCGCTGGCGGGGGCGGCAGGGCGTGAGATCGTCACCCTCGAAGGCCTCGGCACACGCCAGGCGCCGCACCCGGTGCAGCAAGCGTTTATCGACGAGCAAGCCGCGCAATGCGGCTATTGCCTCAACGGCATGATCATGACGGCCAAGGCCTTGCTCGACCGCAATCCCAACCCCAGCGAAGCCCAGATCCGCAACGAACTCTCGGGCAACCTCTGCCGCTGCGGCACCCATATCGAAATCCTGCGCGCCGTATTGCGTGCTGCTCACCTCTTGACCGTGGATGGCCGACCATGACCGATAGCCCACTTTCCCGTGACCAGTGGCTGACCAAGACGGGCGTCTTGTTGATCGTCGACGATGTACTGCCGCCCTCCGGCCCGGTGGCCAAGGGCGGCACGCCGACCGTGAAACCCAAAGAGCTGGGGCTGTTTATCGCGGTCAACGATGACGGGCTGGTTTATGCGTTCAATGGCCATGTGGACCTGGGCACCGGCATTCGCACCTCGCTGGCGCAGGTCGTCGCCGAAGAACTCGACCTGACGATGGACCAGGTCACCATGGTGCTGGGCGACACCGAGCGCGTGCCGAACCAGGGCGCGACGATTGCCAGCGCGACCTTGCAGATTTCGGCGATCCCGCTGCGCAACGCTGCCGCCGAAGCACGACGTTTTTTGCTGGCGCGGGCGGCCGGGCGCTGGGGCGTGAGCACCGCCAGCCTCAAGGTCGAAGCGGGCGTTATCCAGGCGGCAGACGGGCGCACCACCACTTACGGCGAGCTGGTCAGCGGCCAGCATGACCAGTTGCGTATCAGCGGCGATGCGCCCTTGAAAGCCATCGAGGATTACCGCCTGGTGGGCAAGGGCGCCGCGCGCGTGGATATTCCCGGCAAGGCCACGGGCGAGCTGACCTACGTGCACGACATGCGCGTGCCGGGCATGCTGCACGGTCGCGTCGTGCGCCCGCCGTATGCGGGTCTGGACTGCGGGGATTTTGTCGGCAATAGCCTGCTGAGTGTGGATGAGGCGTCCATCGCACATATCCCCGGCATTGTTGCGGTGGTGGTGATCCGCGATTTTGTGGGCGTGGTCGCGTTGCGCGAAGAGCAGGCGATCAAGGCCGCCCATGAGTTGCAGGTGCAGTGGAAGCCCTGGAATAACGCCTTGCCGGACATGAGCGATGTCGAGCAGGCGATCCGTGACAACCCGCGGGTACGCCGCACGGTGCTCGATCAGGGCGATGTCGATGCAGCCCTGGCGGGTGCCAGCCAGCGGATGCCGCGCAGTTACCTGTGGCCCTATCAAATGCACGGCTCAATCGGCCCGTCCTGCGCCGTGGCCGACTATCAGGCCGCAGGCAGTCGTGTATGGTCGGGCAGCCAGAACCCGCATTTGCTGCGCGCCGACCTGGCCTGGTTGCTGGACTGTGATGAAGCGCTGATCGACGTGATTCGACTGGAAGCCGCCGGTTGCTATGGGCGCAATTGCGCCGATGACGTCTGCGCCGATGCGTTGCTGTTGTCGCGCGGGGTGGGCAAGCCGGTGCGCGTGCAACTGACCCGCGAACAGGAACACCTGTGGGAGCCCAAGGGCACGGCGCAGTTGATGGACGTGGACGGCGGCCTCAACGCCGACGGCAGCATTGCGGCGTACGATTTTGAAACCAGCTACCCCTCCAATGGCGCGCCGACCCTGGCGCTGTTGCTGACCGGCCGCGTCGAACCCGTGGCGGCGATGTTCGAAATGGGCGACCGCACCTCGATCCCGCCGTATGACATCGACAACATGCGGGTGACCATCAACGACATGGCGCCCATCGTGCGCGCCTCGTGGATGCGCGGCGTGTCGGCGTTGCCCAATACCTTTGCCCACGAATCGTATATCGACGAGCTGGCATTTGCCGCCGGCGTCGATCCGGTGGAGTACCGCCTGCGCTACCTCAAGGACGAGCGCGCCATCGACCTGGTCAAATCCACCGCCGAACGCGCCAACTGGTCACCGCGCACCGCGCCCATGCAAACCGCCAACGACGACCATCTGTTGCGGGGCCGTGGCTTTGCTTACGCGCGCTACATCCACAGTAAATTCCCCGGTTTTGGCGCGGCGTGGGCCGCCTGGGTGGCGGATGTGGCCGTCGACAAACACACCGGCGACGTGTCGGTGACGCGGGTGGTGATCGGCCATGACTCGGGGATGATGATCAACCCGGCGGGTGTGCAGCATCAGATCCACGGCAATGTGATCCAGTCCACCAGCCGCGTGTTGAAGGAGCGGGTGACCTTTGAGGAATCGACGGTGGCCAGCAAGGAGTGGGGCGGATACCCGATCCTGACCTTCCCTGAAGTGCCGCAGATCGACGTGCTGATGATGCCGCGCCAGGACCAGCCGCCGATGGGCGCCGGTGAGTCGGCCTCGGTGCCCAGCGCGGCGGCGATTGCCAATGCGATCTATGACGCCACCGGGATTCGTTTTCGTGAGTTGCCGATCACCCCCGAGCGGGTGTTGGCAGCGCTGAATGCCGGCACCCTCGGCGAGCCTGCCACGTCGCCACAGAAACGCAAAAAATGGTGGTTCGGCGCGCTGTTTGCGACGCTGGGCGCCGTGATGGCCACGGCCTGGCCGTTTCACGGCGCGATCGCACCGATTGCCCCGCCCAGCGCCGGCACGTGGTCCGAGGCCACCCTGGAGCGCGGGCGTTTGCTGGCGGCGGTGGGCGATTGCGCGGTGTGCCATACGGCACCGGGCGGCGCGACCAATGCCGGTGGGTTGGCGATGGAAACGCCCTTCGGCACCCTGTACAGCAGCAATATCACCCCGGATGTGAACACCGGCATCGGTGCCTGGTCGTACCCGGCATTCGAGCGGGCGATGCGTGAGGGCATTGGCCGTGATGGGCGCAATTTGTACCCGGCGTTTCCCTATACGGCGTTTCGCAATATCAATGAGGCGGACATGCAGGCGCTGTATGCCTACCTGATGTCGCAAGCGCCAGTGAGCCAGGCGCCGACGACGAATGCCATGCGTTTTCCGTTCAACATCCGGCCGCTGATGGCGGGGTGGAATGCGCTGAATCTACGGCGCGGTGAAATCACGCTGCAACCGGAGCGCGGCGAGCAATGGAATCGCGGCAATTATCTGGTCAATGGTCTGGGGCACTGTGCGGCGTGCCATTCGCCGCGCAACTTGATGGGGGCCGAGAAGGGCGGCAAGGCCTTCCTGGCCGGCGGCAGCGTCGATGGCTGGGAGGCGCCGGCACTGAACGGTGTGTCCAAGGCACCGACGCCATGGACCGAAGATCAATTGTTCACCTACCTCAGCACCGGCTATTCCGACGCCCATGGCGTGGCGGCGGGCCCGATGGGCCCGGTGGTGAGTGAGTTGGCGAAGTTGCCCAAGGCCGACATTCGCGCGATGGCGGTGTACCTGGCGTCGCTCAAGGGCGAGGCGACGGCTGAGGCGCAAACCGTGGCGGCAGCGACGGTGCCCAATCCCAATGGTCGGCGTGTGTTTGAAGGGTCGTGCAAGGCCTGTCACGCCGATGGCCTGGGGCCAAAGCTGTTTGGGGTCAGCCCGTCACTGGCGACCAATACCAATGTGCACAGTGATCAACCGGACAATTTGATCAAGGTGATTCTGCAAGGGATCAGCAACCCGGCGACCCAGGATCTGGGGTACATGCCGGGGTTCAAGGACAGTTTGTCGAATACGCAGGTGGCGGATTTGGTCGCCTATTTGCGTGGGCAATTTGCGCCGAATGCAGAACAGTGGACCGGGCTGGAACAGAAGGTCGCGCACCTGCGGGCCAACCCGGGCACCCACTGATATTCCAAAACCGGTGAAGATCAAATGTGGGAGCTGGCTTGCCTGCGATAGCGGTGGGTCTGCACCGAAAATACTACCTGACACATCGCCATCGCAGGCAAGCCAGCTCCCAAAGGGATTAGAGCCGGTTTCTACAGTGAGCTTGGGGAGACGCCCCTCAGCACCAAATCAGTGATAAACCCCAGCCAATCCTGCTGCTGCCCCTTATCCGCCAGGTCTTCACCCAGAAACGAACTGAGGGTATGGCGGTTGGAGTTATAGAAATAGCACAGCGAAGCGATCATCAAGTACACGTGCTTGAGGTCGATGTCCTGGCGAAACACACCCTGGGCCTGGCCGGCCTCAATGATCGGTTTCAACACGCCAACCGCTTCGCCCGACAATCGGCGCATCTCCCCGGACTGTTGAGCGTGTTTGCCTTGGTGCAGATTCTCGATGCTCAGAATCGCCACAAACTCGGGGTGCTTGACGTAGTAATTCCAGATAAACGCCACCAGGTCCTGCAGCGCCTGCACGGGCGCCTCCAGGTTGAGTTTGAGTTTGCTTTCGGCCTGGTTGAACTGCTCGTAGATGTGTTCCAGCACGCAGATGAACAGGTGTTCCTTGCTGCCGAAATAGTAATAAAGCATGCGGTCGTTGGAGTCGGCTTCCTTGGAAATGGTGTCGACGCGCCCGCCGGAATAACCGTCACGGGTGAACACCTTGACCGCCGCCTGCAAGATGCGCGCGCGTGTCTGGTCGGCCTGCTGAGCCCGAATACCGGTCTTCTTGATCACCATCTCAACGCGCCTTGCAGCCAGTCTGGGCGCGAAATATAGCATGGGCTTTTTCGCGGCCGTTCTGTGACCGACAAGTTCTGTAATAAAAACGCCATTGCGCTGGGGATTGGATCCGAGTCGGGCTATTTTGGTGCGTCCCAATAACTAGAGTAGCCATGGATGAAATACCAACCCTTCAGCCGCACCTTAATCGCCACCGCTCTGGTGCTGACGGTCAGCGGTGTGCACGCCGCTTCCCAGGCCCCGGTGGGCGGTGAAAACGGCATGGTAGTCACCGCCCAGCATTTGGCCACTCATGTGGGGGTGGATGTGCTCAAGGCTGGCGGCAACGCAGTCGATGCGGCCGTGGCCGTGGGCTATGCGCTGGCGGTGGTGTACCCGGCGGCGGGTAACCTCGGTGGCGGCGGCTTCATGACCGTGCAACTGGCGGATGGGCGCAAGACCTTCCTCGACTTCCGCGAAAAAGCCCCCCTGGCGGCCACCGCCGACATGTACCTGGACAAAGACGGCAAGGTCGTCGAAGGCCTCAGCGCCAAGGGCCACCTGGCGGTCGGCGTGCCTGGCACCGTGTCCGGCATGGAAACCGCGCTGAGCAAGTACGGCACTCTAAAGCGCGCCCAAGTGATTGCCCCGGCGATCAAACTGGCGGAAAACGGCTTCGAACTGGAGCAGGGCGATATCGACCTGCTGCACACCGCCACCGGCGAGTTCGAGAAAGACAAAGACCTGCGCGGGATCTTCCTGCACAACGGCCAACCGCTGCAGGTCGGCCAGAAACTGGTGCAGAAAGACCTGGCCAAGACCCTCAAGGAAATCTCCGCCAAGGGCACCGACGGCTTCTATAAAGGTTGGGTCGCCAAGGCCCTGGTGGATTCCAGCCAGGCCGGCAAGGGCATCATCACCCAGGCCGACCTCGACAAGTACAAGACCCGTGAACTGGCGCCCATCGAGTGCGATTACCGTGGCTACCACGTGGTGTCGGCGCCGCCACCGAGCTCGGGCGGCGTGGTGATCTGCCAGATCATGAACATTCTCGAAGGCTACCCGATGGCTGACCTGGGCTATCACTCGGCCCAAGGCCTGCACTACCAGATCGAAGCGATGCGCCACGCCTACGTGGACCGCAACAGTTACCTCGGCGACCCGGACTTCGTGAAGAACCCGATTGCCCACCTGCTGGACAAGGACTACGCCGCCAAGCTGCGCGCTGCCATCGAACCGCAGAAAGCCGGGGATTCCCAGGCGATCAAGCCGGGCGTGTCGCCGCATGAAGGCAACAACACCACGCACTATTCCATCGTCGACAAGTGGGGCAACGCGGTGTCGGTGACCTACACCCTCAACGACTGGTTCGGTGCCGGTGTGATGGCGAGCAAGACCGGGGTGATCCTCAACGATGAAATGGACGACTTCACCGTCAAGGTCGGCGTGCCGAACATGTACGGCCTGGTCCAGGGCGAAGCCAACGCCATCGCACCTGGCAAGGCGCCGCTGTCGTCGATGAGCCCGACCATCGTGACCAAGGACGGCAAGGCCGTGATGGTGGTCGGTACGCCAGGCGGCAGCCGGATTATCACCGCGACCTTGCTGACCATCCTGAATGTCATCGACTACAAGATGAACATCCAGGAAGCCGTCGATGCGCCGCGTTTCCATCAACAGTGGATGCCTGAGACCACCAACCTCGAGACCTTCGCGGTGAGCCCCGACACGCAGAAAATCCTCGAGAGTTGGGGCCACAAGTTTGCCGGGCCTCAGGATGCCAACCACCTGGCCGCAATCCTGGTGGGCGCGCCGTCCCTGGGTGGCAAGCCGGTGGGCAACAACCGTTTCTACGGGGCCAACGACCCGCGCCGCAATACCGGCCTGTCCCTGGGCTACTGAGGCGTGAGGTGGTGATGCAGGTGGGCCAGGGACAGCGCCAGGCTGTCATGGGATAACTGCGTGGCGGCGCCTTCGGCGCTGTCTCTGGCGGCCGGCATCACACGCTCGAACATGTGGTTTTCATAGGCCTGCACTGCTGCCGAGCAGTCGAGCATGGCGCAGCAGCTGCTTGATCACCCTGACCGACGCGGTGCGTGAATGCATGCGTGCCGCTGCAGGGCTTCAGCGCTGAAGAAGAAGCGACGCTGCTGGCGTTATTGCTGCGCGTGAATGCCAACCTGGAGCGTGGTTTGGATTGAACATCCGCGCGGCTTTCAGGCTCTATCCCAAGAGCCCTGAAAGGACCGGACCGATGAAAGCGCTGAAAATCGCCACCTTCAATATCAACGGCATCCGTGCCCGTCTGCCCAACCTGCTGCAGTGGCTTGAGCGCGAGCAGCCGGATATTGTCTGCCTGCAAGAGCTCAAGGCGCCGGAAAGCCTGTTTCCCTATGCCGACTTCGAAGCGGCCGGCTACGGTGCGATTTGCCTGGGCCAGGCCTCGTGGAACGGCGTCGCCATTTTGGCGCGCGATGCCCAGCCGCTGGCGAGCCGGCGCGGTTTGCCGGGCGATGACAGCGACACGCAAAGCCGTTACCTGGAAGCTGCGGTGCATGGCGTGTTGGTTGGCTGCCTGTATCTGCCCAATGGCAACCCGCAGCCAGGGCCGAAATTCGACTACAAGCTGGCCTGGTTCGAACGGCTGATCGCCTATGCCCAGGCGCTGCAAGCCAGCGAACATCCGGTGCTGCTGGCCGGGGATTTCAACGTGGTGCCCACCGACGTGGACATCTACAACCCGCGCTCCTGGCTCAAGGACGCTTTGCTGCAACCCGAAAGCCGCGCGTGTTATCAGCGTCTGCTGGAGCAGGGTTGGACCGATTCGCTGCGTCATCTGTACCCCGAAGAGCGCGTCTACACCTTCTGGGATTACTTCCGTCAGCACTGGCAGACCAATTCCGGGCTGCGTATCGATCACCTGCTGCTCAATCCCGCGCTCAAGCCTTACCTCAAAGACGCCGGCGTGGACGCCTGGGTGCGCAACGAGCCGCACGCCAGCGACCATGCGCCGACGTGGATTCAATTGAGCACCCGCAAAAAGCGCTAATCGGCGCGAATAATGGCCAAGGCCTCGGCCTTGCCCAAAGGGTGCTGCATGCGTTGTGACAGGCGCGCCATGGCTTGCTGATGTTCGCAGGCAATCACGGCTTCCACGTGATCATCCCGGCACAGCAAGGCAATGAAGTCGTGACGATTCACCTCACCCTCCACGTGCAGGCGATTCCAATGCTGCGGGTGGCCGAGCACTTCAAAGGTTTTGCCGAAGTGGTAGGTCCAGAAGAAGGGCACGTCGGCGTACACCTGCGTATCGCCGAGCATATTGCGCGCGGCCAGTACGGCCAGTTGCTGGGCCACACGCCAGTGCTCGATGCGTGTTGGCTGCTGACGCCAGGCAAAGGTCACGTTGTCGCCGGCCGCCCATAACCCGGTCGCCACCTGTAAATGAGTGTCTGCGTTCAGCGACTGGTCCTCGGCTTTGTCGACACCGTGGATAAAGCCGGTGGCGGGTGTGACGCCAACGCCCATCACGACCAGGTCTGCCGCCAGGCGCTTGCCGTTTTTAAGCAGCACGGTACTCACTGCGCCGTGACCGTCGAAGCGTTCGGGCTCGGTGTTGCAGTGGAAGATCACGCCGTTGTCTTCGTGCAATTGGCGAATGGCCGCACCGATACGCTTGCCCAATTGCGCGGCGAGAGGAATGTCATGGCGGCTGACCACCTGCACCACCAGGCCACGTTGGCGCAAGGCGGACGCGGCTTCCAGGCCGATAAAGCTGTCGCCGACAATCACCGCGCACGCTGCCGACTGCGCTGCTTCGTCGATACGCGCCGCATCCTCGC
The DNA here is from genome assembly GCF_025466135.1 of Pseudomonas sp. 14P_5.3_Bac1. Classification (NCBI taxonomy): domain Bacteria; kingdom Pseudomonadati; phylum Pseudomonadota; class Gammaproteobacteria; order Pseudomonadales; family Pseudomonadaceae; genus Pseudomonas; species Pseudomonas sp. 14P_5.3_Bac1. The sequence goes on from NZ_JANLOF010000012.1 coordinate 91,932, forward strand.
GGCTGCGCAGCACAAACACTTGGCTCAATACCGCGCCGGGGATGTCCAGCGGTTGCGCTTCGCCCCCGGTGGCGACCAGTGCCGCGTCATAGTCAAAGTGACGACCGTCGGCGAGTTCGATGCGTTTGGCATTGGCGTCCAGGCGCTGAACTTCGCCGTGAATGCCGATGGGCTGCTTATCCAGCAGTGGCGGCGTGTCTTCGGGCGTCATCTGGCCTGCGATCACGAATTTGCTCAGGGCGGTGCGGTCGTAGGCGGGAGCCTGTTCACGGTCGATCCACAGCAATCGCCCGCTGAAGCCTTGCTGATGCAACGTCGCCACGGCGGCAGTGCCTGCCGCGCCAGCGCCGATGACCGCAAAGCAGCGTTGTTCATCCCGCGCCGGCGCGGCTTCGGCTGCCATGGGCTCGTCGCCAACACTGACCACGCCATCGTGCACCTGCACCGGGTATTGCTTGAGCCCGACCAGCGCCGGAGGTTCGATCACGGCGCCGCTGTCCACGGCAAACGCGGCTTTGTGCCAGGGGCAAATGATCCGCCCGTTACAGATCACGCCTTCCTCCAGCGGTGCGCCGGCGTGCGGGCACTCGGCCTGGAAGGCGCGCACCCGGTCGCCGACACGCACCAGCAGGACAGGATGCTTTGCCGCGGTGACGCGAACGCCACGGTTTTCCGGCAAGTTAATCAGGCGGGCAACAATGCGCATGTTCATAGGCCAATCTCCTTTAGAAGATTGACTGGCGCCGAAGGAAATGGACTGCGTTGACCCGATGGTCGGTAATCAGGACTGGGCCTTACGCCAGCAGCTGCGCCACCGCTTCAAATGCCTTGGCACGCCGCGCTTGCCAATGGCCGCCAATGATTACGGCGGGCTGCTGGTGCTGTTCGATCCACGCCAGGCTGGCCTGGAAAAACGCCCGACGATCAGCCAGTTCCGGTTGGCAGCGCTGGCCGTCGGCGGTCCATTCCACGTCCTCGGGGGACAACAACAGGTGCAGGTCGTACTGCCGGGCCAGGAGTTCGTCGTCCAGCCAGGCGGGGTAGTCGCCGAACAGCGTCTGGCTCCACAGTTTGTTGGTCAACAGGTGAGTATCGAGCACCAGCAGGTTGGGCTGTTCGGCGCGGGCCGCGTCTTCCCAGGCCAGTTGGCCGCGGGCAATCGCCGGAATGTCCGCCAGGGTGGTGTCGCGTTGATGATGGTCGATGAAATACCGCACGTATTCGCCAACCATCAGCCCGCCAAAGTGTGCATGCAGTTCAGCCGCCAGCCAGCTTTTACCGCTGGATTCGGGGCCTGCCAGTACCACCACTTTCATGCGTGCAACGCCGGATCGCTGCGCCATTCACGCCAGCCTTGCACGGCGATCGCGGTGAACAGGGCGTAAAGCGCGGCGGTGAGGTACAGGCCTTTGTACAGGAACAGGCCGACGAAGATCACGTCCACGGCGATCCACAGCGGCCAGCATTGCACGCGTTTTTGCGCCATCCACATTTGCGCCACCAGGCTGAAGCCGGTGAGGGCGGCGTCGAGCCACGGCTGGGCGGCGTCGGTCCAGTGGGCCATGGCCGCGCCGAGCAACAGGCTGAAGACAGCGCCGATGGCCAGGCTGCTCATGATCGCGGGTACGCCGAGGCTGCTGACCTGGCGGCCTTGCTTGACCTCGCCGGCGCGGGTCCACTGCCACCAGCCGTAAAGTTGCAGGGCGGCGTAGACCACTTGCAGGAGCATGTCGGAATAGAGTTTTACGTCGAAGAACACCCAGGTGTAGAGCAACACCATGACCAGGCCTATAGGCCAGCACCAAGGGTTTTGTTTGACCGTCAGCCAGACAGCGATCACCCCCAGGGCGGCGGCGAACAATTCAAGCCCGGACATGGCGGTTCCTTGGGAGAGTGGGAGAGGGCGGCAATTGTAACCAGAGGTGAGGAATGTTTAAACGTGGATGTGGAGACATACACATCGCTGCGGTCATGACGGCTGGCGTGGTGTAACGGGACGCGTGAGATCAGCGTTAAAGGCAGAGCATGGCGTGAGTGGCAGAAGTAAAAGCTGAGTAACACCCCTTCAACCTGAAGCACCGAGAACCAACTGTGGGAGCGGGCTTGCTCGCGAAGGCGGTGTGTCAGTGACACATGGGCTGACTGACCCACCGCCTTCGCGAGCAAGCCCGCTCCCACAAGTTGACCGAGTTCAGCCGCCAGCCCCGCACTGCTTGGCTTTTCTGTGGGAGCTGGGTTGCCTGCGATGCAGACACCTCGGTCCAGCAGGTACACCGGGTTGATGCCATCGCAGGCAAGCCAGCTCCCACATTTGAATGGGTTCAGCTTCAAGGACCAGGTCGGCTGTAAGGCCGCCTCGCTTCCGCTTTTGATCTAACCACTCAGGTCGGCTACCAGGCCGCCGTGCTTTTGCTTTTGATCTTGATCTTAGGCGCCCCGTTAAACCACGCTGGCCGAACGCAGGTAGTACGGAGCGGGTAAACCGGCAGGACGCCGGTTTAGCCGCGACGGGGCAGGGACGGCCCGTCGCGGCGGCCCGCGGAGTAATGCCTGCGTGAGGGCACACCGAGCCTAAGCGAGGTGCCGAGTGGTGGGGCAAGAGCCTTTTGGTTACTTTTGGGCTCTTTTCAAAAGTGACTCGCCGTAAGGGCGAAACCAACCTCAGCCATCACCCAGTAACGGATATACACCCCGTCACCCCGAGACCCCTGCAGGCACCAAAAACGCCGCCTCCAACAACTGCCGCGTATAAACATGCTGCGGCTCAGCAAAAATCGCCGAAGCCTCCCCCTGTTCCACCACCTGCCCATGCTTGACCACCATCAACTGGTGACTCAAGGCCTTCACCACCGCCAAGTCATGGCTGATAAACAGATAGGTGAGGTTGTACTTGGCCTGCAAACTGCGCAACAACTCCACCACCTGCCGCTGCACCGTACGGTCCAGCGCCGAGGTCGGCTCATCCAGCAAAATCAGGCGCGGCTTGAGCACCAGCGCACGGGCAATGGCAATCCGCTGCCGCTGCCCCCCGGAAAACTCATGCGGATAACGGTGCCGCGACTCCGGATCCAGCCCAACCTCACGCAGCGCCGCAATAATCGCGGCCTCCTGCTCAACAGCTGTGCCCATCTTGTGAATCCGTAACCCCTCGCCAACAATCTCGCTGACGCTCATCCTCGGGCTCAAGCTGCCAAACGGGTCCTGAAACACCACCTGCATTTCCCGCCGCAATGGGCGCACCTGCTGCTGAGTAAGCCGGTCCAGCTGCTGGCCCTCAAAACGAATCCCGCCTTTGCTGGCGATCAAACGCAGAATCGCCAGGCCCAAGGTGGATTTGCCCGAACCGCTCTCACCGACAATGCCCAGGGTCTGACCCTGAGGCAGGCTGAAATTGATACCGTCCACCGCCTTGACGTAATCCACGGTGTTACGCAAAAAACCTTTTTTGATCGGAAACCACACCTTCAGGTCATCAACCTCCAGCAAGGGCGGCCCGACGTCATTGGCCGCCGGCCCGCCACTGGGTTCCGCCGCCAGCAACTCCTGGGTGTAAGGGTGCTGGGGCGACTGGAACAGCGTCTCGCAGTCAGCCTGCTCGACGATGCAACCCTTCTGCATCACGCACACGCGGTGGGCGATGCGCCGCACCAGGTTCAAGTCATGGCTGATCAGCAACAACGCCATGCCAAGGCGCGCCTGCAACTCCTTGAGCAACTCAAGAATCTTCAACTGCACCGTCACGTCTAGGGCCGTGGTCGGTTCATCCGCGATCAACAACTCCGGCTCGTTGGCCAGGGCCATCGCGATCATCACCCGCTGCCGCTGGCCGCCGGACAGCTCGTGAGGCAAGGCCTTGAGGCGCTTGTGCGGCTCCGGAATGCCCACCAGCTCAAGCAATTCCAGGGTGCGCCGGGTGGCGACCTTGCCAGTGAGCCCCTTGTGCAGGCCGAGCACTTCGTTGATCTGCTTTTCAATCGAATGCAGCGGGTTCAACGAGGTCATCGGCTCCTGGAAGATCATCGCAATACGGTTGCCGCGAATATGCCGGATGGTTTTTTCTTTGAGCGTCAGCAGGTCCTGCCCGGAATAGGTGATGGTGCCGGCCGGGTGGCGGGCCAGCGGGTAGGGCAGCAGGCGCAGGATCGAGTGGGCAGTGACCGATTTGCCCGAGCCGCTTTCGCCGACCAGGGCGAGGGTTTCGCCGCGTTTGATATCGAAATTGACGTTATTGACCACCCGGTGGTGATGGTCGCCGGTGACGAACTCGACACAGAGGTCGCGGACTTCGATCAGATTGTCCTGATTCATCTCATTTCCTCGGGTCGAAGGCATCGCGAGCGGACTCGCCGATAAACACCAGCAAACTCAACATGATCGCCAGCACGGCAAAGGCACTGATGCCCAGCCACGGCGCTTGCAGGTTGGATTTGCCCTGGGCCACCAGTTCGCCCAGCGACGGCGAGCCGGCTGGCAGGCCGAAGCCGAGAAAATCCAGCGCGGTGAGGGTGCCGATGGCGCCGGTGAGGATGAACGGCATGAAGGTCATGGTCGAGACCATGGCATTGGGCAGGATGTGCCGGAACATGATCGCGCCGTTCTGCATGCCCAGCGCGCGGGCTGCGCGCACGTATTCGAGGTTGCGCCCGCGCAGGAATTCGGCGCGCACCACATCGACCAGGCTCATCCACGAAAACAGCAGCATGATCCCCAGCAGCCACCAGAAGTTGGGCTGCACAAAACTGGCGAGGATGATCAACAGGTACAGCACCGGCAGGCCGGACCAGATCTCCAGAAAACGCTGCCCGGCGAGGTCGACCCAGCCACCGTAGAACCCCTGCAAGGCGCCGGCGATCACGCCGATGATCGAGCTGAGCACGGTGAGGGTCAGGGCGAACAGCACCGACACGCGGAACCCGTAGATCACGCGCGCCAGTACATCGCGGCCCTGGTCGTCGGTGCCCAGCAGGTTGACCGAGGAGGGCGGGGCGGGTGCCGGCACTTTCAGGTCGTAGTTGATGCTCTGGTAGCTGAACGGGATCGGCGCCCACAGCGTCCAGGCGTCCTTGGCCTTGAGCAGTTCCTGGATGTACGGGCTCTTGTAGTTGGCCTCCAGCGGGAATTCGCCGCCAAAGGCGGTTTCCGGGTAGCGCTTGAGCGCCGGGAAGTACCAGTCACCGTCAAAGTGCACGGCCAAGGGCTTGTCGTTGGCGATCAACTCCGCGCCCAGGCTCAGTACAAAGAGGATCAGGAACAGCCACAGCGACCACCAGCCACGCTTGTTGGCCTTGAAACGCTCGAACCGACGGCGATTGAGGGGGGACAGGTTCATCTCAATGCTCCCGGCTGGCAAAATCGATACGCGGATCGACCAGGGTGTAAGTGAGGTCGCCGATGAGTTTCACCACCAGCCCCAGCAAGGTGAAGATAAACAGCGTGCCGAACACCACCGGGTAATCGCGGTTGATCGCCGCTTCAAAGCTCATCAGGCCCAGGCCGTCGAGGGAGAAGATCACTTCCACCAGCAACGAGCCGGTGAAGAAGATGCCGATAAAGGCGGACGGGAAGCCGGCAATCACCAACAGCATCGCGTTGCGAAACACATGGCCGTAGAGCACGCGGTGGTGGGTCAGGCCCTTGGCCTTGGCGGTGACCACGTATTGTTTGTTGATCTCGTCGAGGAAGCTGTTTTTGGTCAGCAGCGTCATGGTCGCAAAGTTGCCGATCACCAGTGCCGTGACGGGCAGGGCCAAATGCCAGAAGTAATCGAGGATCTTGCCGCTCCAGCTCAGTTCGTCGAAATTGTTCGAGGTGAGCCCGCGCAAGGGGAACCAGTCCAGGTAACTGCCGCCGGCAAATACCACGATCAGCAGGATCGCAAACAGGAACGCCGGGATCGCATAACCGACGATGATTGCCGAACTGGTCCACACGTCGAAGTGGCTGCCGTGGCGCGTGGCCTTGGCGATCCCCAGCGGAATCGACACCAGGTACATGATCAGCGTGCTCCATAACCCGAGGGAAATGGACACCGGCATCTTTTCCTTGATCAGGTCGATGACTTTGGCGTCACGGAAGAAGCTGTCGCCGAAATCCAGCCGGGCGTAGTTCTTGACCATGATCCACAACCGTTCCGGCGCCGATTTGTCGAAGCCGTACATCTTCTCGATTTCCTTGATCAGCGCCGGGTCCAGGCCCTGGGCGCCGCGGTAGCTGGAACCGGCCACCGACACCTCGGCGCCGCCGCCGGCGATACGGCTGGTGGCGCCTTCAAACCCTTCGAGCTTGGCGATCATCTGTTCCACCGGGCCACCGGGAGCGGCCTGGATGATGATGAAGTTGATCAGCAAAATCCCGAACAGCGTGGGGATGATCAGCAACAGACGGCGAACAATATAAGCCAGCATTTAATCGCCTCCGCTCGCCGGATCGGCGCTTGTGTCCAGGGTAACGGCTGGTTTTACGTCAGGTTTGGCCCACCAGGTGGCGATGCCGACGTCGTAGCGTGGCGGGACTTTGGGGTGGCCCAGGTGATCCCAATAGGCCACGCGGAAGGTTTTGATGTGCCAGTTGGGGATCACGTAGTAGCCGAACTGCAATACCCGGTCGAGGGCTTTGGCGTGGGCCACCAGGCTTTTGCGCGAGTCTGCATCGATCAGCTGTTCGACCAGTTGGTCGATGACCGGGTCCTTGAGGCCCATGTAGTTGCGGCTGCCGGGCTTGTCGGCACTGGAAGAGGCCCAGAATTCGCGTTGTTCGTTACCCGGTGAGGTCGATTGCGGAAAACTGCCCACCAGCATGTCGAAGTCGCGAGAGCGCAGGCGGTTGATGTACTGCGAGACGTCAACGCGGCGGATCACCAGATTGATGCCCAGGTCCGCCAGGTTGCGTTTGAACGGCAGCAATACGCGTTCGAAGTCGGTCTGGGTCAGCAGAAACTCGATGGTCACCGGTGTGCCGGTGGTGTCGACCATCTTGTCGTCGACGATCTTCCAGCCGGCCTCCTGCAGCAACTGGTAGGCCTCGCGCTGCTGGGTGCGGATCATGCCGCTGCCATCGGTCTTGGCAGGCTCGAACGCCTGGGTGAAGACTTCGGCGGGAAGCTTGTCGCGAAACGGCTCCAGGATTGCCGTTTCATCCGGGCCCGGCAGGCCGGTGGCGGCCATTTCCGAGTTTTCAAAGTAACTGCGGGTACGCGTGTAGGCGCCGTTGAACAGCTGTTTGTTGCTCCACTCGAAATCCAGCAGCAGGCTGATCGCCTTGCGCACCCGCACATCCTGAAACATCGGCTTGCGGGTGTTGAACACAAAACCCTGCATGCCGGTGGGGTTGCCGTTGGGGATTTCTTCCTTGATCAGCCTTCCCTGGGTGACGGCCGGGATGTTGTAGGCGTTGGCCCAGTTCTTCGCGCTGAATTCCAGCCAGTAGTCGAATTGCCCGGCTTTCAAGGCTTCGAGCGCCACCGTGCTGTCGCGGTAATAGTCAGTGATGCGGTTATCGAAATTGTAGAAACCCTGGGTGACCGGCAGGTCCTTGGCCCAGTAATCCTTCACGCGTTCATAGCGAACCATGCGCCCGGCCTTGACCTGCGCCACCTTGTACGGCCCGCTGCCCAGCGGTATTTCCAGGTTGCCCTTGGCAAAGTCACGGGTGGCCCAAAAATGCTTGGGCAATACCGGCAACTGGCCGAGGATCAGTGGCAACTCACGGTTGTTGGTGCGCTTGAACTTGAACAGCACGCGCAGCGGGTCTTCGGCCACAACTTCATCAACATCGGCGTAGTAGGTGCGGTAGAGCGGCGAGCCGTCCTTGAGCAAGGTCTGGAAGGTGAAGACGACGTCTTCGGCGCGGATCGGGTGCCCATCGTGAAAGCGCGCTTCGGGGCGCAGGTAGAATCGCACCCAGCTGTTGTCGGGGGCCTTTTCGATCTTGCCGGCCACCAGCCCGTATTCAGTCACAGGCTCGTCCAGGCTTTGCATGGCCAGGGTGTCGTAGATCAACGGCAGGTTGTCTGCGGGAACGCCCTTGCTGATGTAGGGGTTGAGGCTGTCGAAGCCGCCCATGCTCGATTCGCGAAAGGTGCCGCCCTTGGGCGCGTCGGGGTTTACGTAGTCGAAGTGCTTGAAGTCGGCGGGGTACTTGGGAGGCTCGTTGTAGAGGGTCAACGCGTGTTGCGGCGCGGCGTTGGCCGCGCTGCACAGCAACAGGCCGCTCAGGAATGCGTTGCGCAAATTCATCATTGGGCTTTCTCCGAAGCTTTCAGCCACCACGCGCTCAGGCCCAGGCTGTAAGGCGGCGTGGTGACAAAGGCGAACCGGTTGCGGTACGCCAAGCGATGATAGTTGAGGTACCAGTTGGGAATACTGTAGTGCTGCCACAGCAGCACCCGGTCCAGCGCGCGGCCGGCGGCCAGTTGTTCTTCGCGGGTCTGCGCCGCCAGCAGTTGTTCCAGCAGGCGGTCGACCACCGGGTTGGCGATGCCGGCGTAGTTCTTGCTGCCCTTGATACCGGCCTGGCTGGAGTGGAAGTACTGCCACTGCTCAAGGCCCGGGCTCAAGGTCTGGTTGAGGGTGATCAGGATCATGTCGAAGTCGAACTGATCCAGGCGCTGTTTGTATTGCGCGCGGTCAACGGTACGCAGGCGCGCGTCGATGCCGATGCTGATGAGGTTCTCGACATACGGCTGCAGGATGCGCTCCAGGTTCGGGTTGACCAGCAGGATCTCGAAGCGCAGCGGTTGCCCGTCACTGTTGAGCAGGCGCTGTCCCGACAGCTTCCAGCCGGCTTCACCCAGCAAGGCCAGGGCGCGGCGCAGGGTGTCGCGCGGAATGCCGCGACCGTCGGTCTGCGGCAGGCTGAAGGCTTGCGTAAACAGGTTGGGCGGCAGCTGGTCGCGGTACGGCGAGAGCATCAGCCACTCATGGCCCACCGGCACGCCAGTCGCGGAAAACTCGCTGTTGGGGTAGTAACTCAGGGTGCGTTTATAGGCGCTGCTGAACAGGGTGCGGTTGGTCCATTCAAAGTCGAACATCAACCCCAGGGCCTCGCGCACCTTGGTCTGGGCGAAGGTCGGCCGCCGCGTGTTCATGAACAGGCCCTGGCTCTGGGTCGGGATCTGGTGGGCGATCTGCGCCTTGATCACGTCGCCGCGGTTGACCGCCGGGAAGTTATAGCCGGTGGCCCAGTTCTTGGCCTGGTGCTCGATATAGATATCGAATTCGCCGGCCTTGAAGGCTTCGAACGCCACGTCGCTGTCGCGGTAGAACTCCACTTCGACGTTGTCGTAGTTGTAGAAACCCTGGTTCACCGGCAGGTCTTTGCCCCAGTAATCCTTGACCCGCTCGAACACCAACTGCCGGCCAGGCGTGACCTTGGTGATGCGATAGGGCCCGCTGCCCAACGGCGGCTCAAAGGTCGTGGCCTTGAAGTCGCGGTTTTTCCAGTAGTGCTGGGGCAATACCGGCAGCTCGCCCAGGCGCAGGATCAGCAGCGGGTTGCCGGCGCGCTTGAACACAAAGCGAATGCGATGGCGGTTGAGGATATCGACCCGCGCCACTTCCTGCAGGTTGGTGCGGTATTGCGGGTGCCCTTCGGTCAGCAGCGTGCGATAGGAAAACGCCACGTCATAGGCGGTGATCGGCTTGCCATCGTGGAAACGTGCTTCGGGGCGCAGGTTGAACACCACCCAACTGCGGTCTTCGCTGTATTCCACCGACTGGGCGATCAGCCCGTAGCTGGAGGTGGGTTCGTCGCCGGACGGCGCGTACTGGCCGGTGCCGACCATCAACGGCTCGTTCAGCTCATTGACGCCGTATTGCAGGAAATTGGGCGTGGAAACCGGGCTTGAGCCCTTGAAGGTGTAGGGGTTGAGCGTATCGAAGGTGCCAAATGCCATGACCCGCAGTGTCCCGCCTTTTGGCGCTGCAGGGTTTACCCAATCGAAGTGGGTGAATTTGGCCGGGTACTTGAGTGTGCCGAACTGCGTATAACCGTGGCTCTCGGTAATCGTCGCGTTCGCCGCAAAGCTCAAGGCCAGACTTATTAGTAGAAGGAGGGGACGCTTCAAGTCAGAGATCCGATCCAGGCGGCTTGGGCTTTATGATCGGTACAGTAACAGCTTGTTCCGGCTGGAAAAAGGCTGTTGGAAAGCTCCTGGTCAGGGGCTGATAAGGTATTGAACGGTGTGCAGAACAAATGTGGGAGCGGGCTTGCCCGCGATAGCATCAGCTCGGTGCAACTGATGCACCGAGGTGTTTGCATCGCAGGCAAGCCAGCTCCCACACGGGCCAGCGTTTACGCAGGTTTACCTTGGCCCGGAAACCACCAGCATCTGGCCTGGCTTGAGTGCCTGGCCGGTGCGCGGGTTCCAACGCTTGAGGTGTTGCATCTCAACGTTGAAGCGCTTGGCGACGATGTACAGCGAGTCGCCTTTTTTGACCTTGTATTGCACCGGCTTCTTGCTGTCAGCCTTGGCCACCAGCTTGCGCGTGTCCTGCATCACCAAAGTCTGGCCGACCTTGAGGGCCTGGCCGTTGAGCTTGTTCCAGCGCTGCAGGTCATGCACATCGACCCTGTTCGCCTTGGCGATCAGCGTGAGGTTGTCGCCACTGCGCACTTTGTAGCTGCGGCTGCGCCCGGCCACGCGCGCGGTCTCAACTTCGTCGAACACCTGCTTTTTCGGGCGCATGGCCAGCAGTTCTTCGGGCTTCATCATCGAAAGCGTGCTGGTGAGCAGATGCGCCTTGGAACTCGGCACCAGCAAGTGCTGAGGGCCGTCGAGGGTGGTGCGTTGTTTCAGGGCCGGGTTGAGCTGGAACAGTTCGTCTTCGTCGATTTCAGCCAGTGCGGCAACCCGTGAAAGGTCCATGCTTTGCTTGACTTCAACCACTTCGAAGTACGGGGTGTTGGCGATCGGGCTCAGGTTGACGCCATAGGCCTCGGGGGCCAGCACCACTTGGGACAATGCCAGGAACTTGGGCACGTAGTCCTTGGTTTCCTGGGGCAGGGGCAGGTTCCAGTAGTCGGTCGGCAGGCCGAGCTTTTCGTTACGCTCGATGGCCCGGCTGACCGTGCCTTCCCCGGCGTTGTACGCCGCCAGGGCCAGCAGCCAGTCGCCGTTGAACATGTCATGCAGACGTGTCAGGTAGTCCAGGGCGGCGGTGGTGGAGGCGGTGATGTCGCGGCGCCCGTCGTAGGCGCGGGTCTGGCGCAGGTTGAAGTAGCGCCCGGTGGAGGGAATGAACTGCCACAAGCCGACTGCATCGCTGCGCGAGTAGGCCATTGGGTTGTAGGCACTTTCAATCACTGGCAGCAGCGCCAGCTCCAGGGGCATGTTGCGTTCTTCAAGGCGTTCGACGATGTAATGAATATAGAGGCTGCCGCGTTCTCCGGCGTTCTCCAAAAAGGACGGGTTGCTGGCGAACCACAAACGCTGTTGCTCGATGCGCGGGTTGACGCCCAGGCCGTCCTGCAATTGAAAGCCCCGTCGCATGCGTTCCCAGACATCCTGGGGCACTTCGGGGCTGGGCTTCTCTGAGAGCCAAATAGGTTTTTGCTTGATCTTGGCGGCAAGATTGGGTTTGGGTTGCACGGTGGATTGTGCAGCGAAATGAGTCGATTGGCAGCCCGCCAGAGTAGCGGACACAGCCACCGCCACGGCTTGAGCCAGGCGGGTCAATGCGTCTGAAGAAATGGATTTACGAATAGATGACGACATTGGCTGGAAGTAAGTTCCGGGCAAAAATGTCGGGCGATTCTAGAAAGCGCTTTGGTTCCGGTCAACCATTCAGAAAATCCGTATCAGATTGCATCCGCTTAGAACTTATCTTTCCACGCCCTCAAGCTAGCAAACACCTCGGCCCCAGAGCGGTTATCGCGCCCATTCCGTTCGTCCGCTTTTTGTTTAACGGATGTTTCGGAGGTACGCAAAAAAGGGTTAGTACGTTTTTCCAGGGCGAGGTTGGACGGCAGCGTCATCTCGCCGCGGGCCCGCAATTGCTTGACCTGCTCGACCTGTTCGGCAATATCGGCGTTGTCAGGCTCCACTGCCTGGGCAAATTTGAGGTTACTTTGTGTGTATTCGTGGGTGCAGTACACCAGGGTCTCGGCTGGCAGGGCGGCGAGGCGTTCCAGCGAGGTGTACATCTGTTGCGGCGTGCCTTCGAACAGACGGCCGCAGCCGGCGGCAAACAGCGTGTCGCCACAGAACAGCAAGCCTTGATGGTAAAAGGCGATATGGCCGAGCGTATGGCCCGGCACGCTATAAATGTCGAAGTCCAGGCCCAGTACGCTGACACGGTCGTTGTCCTGCAACGCGACGTCCCGCGCCGGGATGTTCTCGTTTGCCGGCCCGTAGACCTTGGCGTTTGTCACGCGTTTGAGTTGCTCGACGCCGCCGACATGATCATGGTGATGGTGGGTGATCAGGATGTCGCTGAGGGCCCACTGCGGATTTTGTTCGAGCCAGGCCAGCACCGGCGCGGCATCGCCGGGGTCGACCACGGCGCAGCGCAGGGTTTGCGGGTCTTGTAACAACCAGATGTAGTTGTCGGTGAAGGCGGGTAGGGCACTGATCTGTATCATTCTTCGATTCGCCAAGCTGAACACATTGGTGCATCTTAGAACGTCTAGGCGAGTTGGAGAATGCAATGACTGATAAAGCGTTCGCCCAGGCCGATCCTGAGTGGCTGGCCCTGATCGGCGCAGCCCGTGAATGGCTGTCCGGGCCGATCGGGCAATTTTTGCTGGATGAAGAACGGCGCATGCTCGAAGACGAGCTGGGCCGGTTCTTTGGTGGCTATCTGGTGCATTACGGCCCGTCTGCGCAGACGCCGCCTTCTGCGCCTCAGGTGCAGCGCAATGTGCGCCTCGGTGCGCCGTTGCCGGGTGTGGAGATCGTCTGCGAGGAGCAGGCCTGGCCTTTGAGCGAGCACGCCGCCGACGTGGTGGTGTTGCAGCATGGCCTGGATTTTTGCCTGTCGCCCCATGGTTTGTTGCGCGAAGCCGCCAGCAGTGTGCGCCCGGGGGGCCATTTGCTGATTGTCGGCATCAACCCCTGGAGCAGCTGGGGCCTTCGCCATGTGTTCGCCCATGATGGCCTGCGCCAGGCACGCTGCATCTCGCCGTCGCGGGTGGGCGACTGGCTGAACCTGCTGGGCTTTGCGCTGGAGAAACGCCGCTTCGGGTGCTATCGTCCGCCGCTTGCGTCGGCCAAGTGGCAAGGCCGTCTGGAGGGCTGGGAGCGCCGGGCGGGCGCCTGGCAATTGTCGGGCGGCGGCTTCTATTTATTGGTCGCGCGCAAGATCGTGGTCGGGCTGCGGCCGGTGCGTCAGGTGCAGCGCCAGCCCATGGGCAAGCTGGTGCCGATGCCGATGGCCAAGGTCAATCGCAAGCAAAGCGAACCGTAAACCTCCTTTTTGATGACCGCCGAATTTTTCGGCCTCGGGATACTGTCGGTCGATGATCGCCAGCCCGTTTTGATGGATGCAACCGATGACCGATAGCGTAGAACTCTTCACCGATGGCGCCTGCAAAGGCAACCCCGGCCCCGGCGGCTGGGGCGCCTTGCTGGTGTGCAAGGGCGTGGAGAAGGAATTGTGGGGCGGCGAAGCCAATACCACCAACAACCGCATGGAGCTGATGGGTGCCATTCGTGGCCTGGAAGAGCTCAAGCGCCGTTGTGACGTGCTGTTGGTGACCGACTCGCAGTACGTGATGAAGGGCATCAACGAGTGGATGGTCAACTGGAAAAAGCGCGGCTGGAAAACCGCGGCCAAGGAACCGGTGAAGAACGCCGACCTCTGGCAGTTGCTCGATGAGCAATGCAATCGCCATAACATCACCTGGAAATGGGTGCGTGGGCACATCGGTCACCCCGGCAACGAGCGCGCCGACCAGTTGGCCAACCGGGGTGTGGATGAAGTGCGCGGCTACAAACAGAGCTGAGCCGACTGACGTGTTAACATCGCGCCCTTTGACGCACACCACACTGCATACCACCGTTGAGAGCTGAACCCTGATGGCCATCCGATCTGTTGTACTCGATACCGAAACCACCGGCATGCCGGTGACCGATGGTCACCGGATCATCGAAATCGGCTGTGTCGAATTGATGGGTCGCCGTCTTACCGGGCGTCACTTCCACGTCTACCTGCAACCGGACCGTGACAGTGACGAGGGCGCGATCGGCGTCCACGGCATCACCGACGAGTTCCTCAAGGGCAAGCCGCGCTTCGCCGAAGTGGCCGATGAGTTTTTCGAATTCATCAACGGCGCCCAGCTGATCATCCACAACGCGGCGTTCGACGTCGGCTTCATCAATAACGAATTTGCCCTGATGGGGCAGACCGAGCGTGCGGATATTTCCCGGCATTGCTCGATCCTCGACACCTTGATGATGGCGCGCGAGCGTCACCCGGGCCAGCGCAACAGCCTGGATGCCTTGTGCAAACGCTACGGCGTCGACAACTCTGGCCGTGAACTCCACGGCGCCTTGCTCGACTCCGAGATTCTGGCCGACGTTTACCTGACCATGACCGGCGGGCAAACCAGCCTGTCCCTGGCCGGTAACGCCTCCGACGGCACCGGCTCGGCAGAGGGCTCGGGTAATCGCCCTTCGGAAATCCGCCGCCTGCCGGCTGATCGCAAGCCGACCACCATCATCCGTGCCAGTGAGCAGGATCTGGCTGAGCACGCGGCGCGGCTGGAAGCGATTGCCAAGTCGGCGGGCGCGCCGGCGTTGTGGTCGCAGCTGACCCAGCAATAGCCTCGGTCGAACACGGTTAAAAAATGTGGGAGCTGGCTTGCCTGCGATAGCGGTAGGCCAGCCAACATATCTGTGACTGATCCACCGTCATCGCAGGCAAGCCAGCTCCCACTGTTGATTTGCAGCGCCTTGGAAATCTTCATTCGCCACATCCGCTCCCAGCTTCTACCCTGAGTACATAGCCCTGGGGACTGCCCGCACTCATGTACAAAGACCTGAAGTTTCCTGTTCTGATTGTGCACCGTGATATCAAGGCCGACACCGTTGCCGGTGACCGGGTTCGAGGCATCGCCCACGAGCTGGAACAGGAAGGCTTCAGTATTTTTTCTGCAGTGGATTACGCCGAGGGCCGCCTGGTGGCTTCTACCCATCACGGGCTGGCGTGTATGTTGATCGCCGCCGAAGGTGCCGGGGAAAATACCCACTTGCTGCAAAACATGGTCGAACTGATCCGCCTGGCGCGGGTGCGTGCGCCCAACCTGCCGATCTTTGCACTGGGCGAGCAAGTCACTCTGGAAAACGCGCCCGCCGATGCCATGAGTGAGCTCAACCAGTTGCGCGGCATTCTTTATCTGTTTGAAGACACCGTGCCGTTTCTGGCGCGACAAGTGGCTCGCGCGGCGCGCACTTACCTGGATGGCTTGCTGCCGCCTTTCTTCAAAGCCCTGGTGCAACACACCGCTGACTCCAATTACTCCTGGCACACGCCCGGCCATGGCGGCGGCGTGGCGTATCGTAAAAGTCCGGTGGGGCAGGCGTTTCATCAGTTCTTCGGCGAAAACACGCTGCGTTCGGACTTGTCCGTGTCGGTGCCGGAACTCGGCTCGCTGCTCGATCACACCGGGCCCTTGGCCGAAGCCGAAGCCCGCGCCGCGCGTAACTTTGGCGCCGATCATACGTTCTTTGTGATCAATGGCACTTCCACGGCCAACAAGATCGTCTGGCACTCCATGGTCGGCCTTGACGACCTGGTGCTGGTGGACCGCAACTGCCACAAGTCGGTGCTGCACTCGATCATCATGACCGGTGCGATCCCGCTGTACCTGTGCCCGGAACGCAACGAACTGGGGATCATCGGCCCGATTCCCTTGAGCGAGTTCAGCCCCGAGTCGATCCGCGCCAAAATTGCAGCCAGCCCTCTGACGCGTGGCCGGCCACCGAAAGTGAAGATGGCGGTGGTCACCAACTCCACCTATGACGGCCTGTGCTACAACGCCGAGCTGGTCAAGCAACAATTGGGCAACAGTGTCGAGGTGTTGCATTTTGACGAAGCCTGGTACGCCTACGCGGCGTTTCACGAGTTCTTTGCCGGGCGTTACGGCATGGGCACTTCACGCGCGCCCGACAGCCCTCTGGTGTTTACCACGCACTCAACCCATAAGCTGCTGGCGGCCTTCAGCCAGGCCTCGATGATTCATGTGCAGGACGGCGGCGCGCGGCAGCTGGACCGTGATCGTTTCAACGAAGCATTCATGATGCACATCTCTACCTCGCCGCAGTACAGCATCATCGCGTCGCTGGACGTGGCCTCGGCGATGATGGAAGGCCCCGCCGGGCGTTCACTGCTGCAGGAAATGTTTGATGAGGCGTTGAGTTTTCGGCGCGCCCTGGCCAACCTGCGCCAGCACATCGCTGCCGAGGACTGGTGGTTTTCCATCTGGCAACCGCCCTCGGTGGCGGGTATCGATCGGGTTGTCACCGCGGACTGGCTGTTGCATCCACAGGACGACTGGCACGGATTTGGCGACGTGGCCGAGGACTATGTGTTGCTTGACCCGATCAAAGTGACCCTGGTGATGCCCGGCCTGAACGCTGGCGGCGCCTTGAGCGACTGCGGGATTCCCGCCGCGGTGGTCAGCAAGTTCCTCTGGGAGCGCGGGTTGGTGGTGGAAAAAACCGGCCTGTATTCCTTCCTTGTGCTGTTTTCCATGGGCATCACCAAAGGCAAATGGAGTACCTTGCTCACCGAACTGCTGGAGTTCAAGCGCAATTACGACGCCAATGTCAGCCTGGCCAGTTGCTTGCCCTCGGTGTTTAAACAAGGGCCGGCACGCTATCAGAACCTCGGTTTGCGCGACCTGTGTGACCAGCTGCACGGCTGTTATCGCAGCAATGCCACGGCCAAACACCTCAAGCGCATGTACACGGTGTTGCCGCAAATCGCGATGAAACCGGCTGACGCCTACGACCAGTTGGTCAGGGGTGAAGTGGAGGCGGTGTCGATTGACGCCTTGCCAGGTCGCATCGCAGCCGTGATGCTGGTGCCTTATCCGCCGGGCATTCCGTTGATCATGCCGGGTGAGCGCTTTACCGAGTCGACCCGATCGATCATTGACTACCTGGCGTTCGCGAGGACGTTCGATAGCAGTTTTCCCGGTTTTGTCGCCGATGTTCATGGGTTGCAACACGAAGACGACGGCGGTGGTCGTTGTTACACCGTCGATTGCATCAAAGGGTAAAGGATGTTTATGCAAGCTGTAATGAACCCGAAGTACCCGGGGCTCAGCGTACGGGTCGCCGACGAAGGTTTTGATGCCTACGTGTGGGGCAATGATTTCAGTTTTGAGGTCAGTGCCTACGGCGTGCCGGAGATGGGCAAACGCGTCGACCAGTGGGCCGTTGAACGCATCCTGCCGTACCGCAAGTGTTATGGCATCGACCCGGAAGAGTTCGCCAGTTTTCGCGATGCGCCTGACAGCGCGATCTTCATGGCGTACCTGGATGACCGTGCGGTGGGGCATATCGTGGTCAGCACCAATTGGAACGGCTTTGCCCATGTCGACGAACTGGCGGTGGCCTTGCCTGCGCGCCGTCATGGGGTGGCCAAGGCCTTGCTGGACGTGGCGCAGTTCTGGAGTCGCAAGAAAAACCTGCCGGGCATGATGCTGGAAACCCAGAACAACAACCTCGGCGCCTGTCGTCTGTATGAGCGTTGCGGCTATGTCATGGGCGGGATTGATCAGCTGCGTTATCGCGGCATCGATCCGCAGACCCGTGAAGTGGCGATTTTCTGGTACCGGTTGTTCAAGACCGAGCTCGAACAGGTTTAACTCGCCAGCAGGCTATCAGCCTTCTGCGTGACAATGTCCAGCAACGCATTGAGTGCCGGTGACGTCTCCGCGTCCTTGAGAGTCAGCGCGTACAGGCTGACCATGATCGGCGGCGACACCGGGCATGCATCCAGCCCAGCCTCGCGCGCACCGGACGCGGTGAACGGGTCGACAATCGCCAGGCCTTCGCCGGCTTCCACCATGCTGCGCATCATCTGGTAGGTCTGCACCCGCGTCTGCACCACCGGCAGCGGGCGCAGGGCCTGCAGCTTGGCGTCCAGCAAGCGGCTCAACGGGTCATGCCCTTCAAGCCCGATCAGCGATTGCCCGGCCAGGTCCTGCAAGGCGATGTACTTTTGTTTGGGTTTCAGCCAGCCATGGGGGGCGAGCAATTGCAGCTTGCCCTCGGCCAACACGCTGCTCTGGATTTGCGGGTGTTGCGGGTCATGCAGGCTCAGGCCCACATCGGCTTCGTGCAGCAGCAGGCTTCTGACGATCTCGCGGGTCGGCTGGCTCGACAGGTTGCACGGCGTGTCCTGGAAGCGCCGGCGCAGTACGGCGATGCTTTGCGGCAACAGCTGATTGGCCAGCGGTGGGGTGCACAGCGCGCGCAAGGCCGGAGCGTGATGGAGTTTCAAGCGGCTGGCCAGGCGTTGCACCGGCTCCAGCGCCTCATAGAGGTGACTGATGTGTGCCTGCAGTTCGAGTGTTTCGCGCGTCGCTTGCAAACGCCCGCGCACACTGGCAAACAGCATGAAGCCCAGTTGCTGCTCGGCATCCTTGAGCGTTGCGTCTACATCGCCCACGGGGAGTTGCAACCACTCGGCGGCCGTGCCGAGGTGTCCGGTCTGCAAGATGGCCTGAATCACTTCGATATGACGTAAACGCATCGCCGGAGTCTAGGGTCAGTGGGGCGGGGATTCAATGGCTGGGAAAAAAACAGCGCGGGCCTTGATGCGAGTCGTCTAACGTTCACCTTGCGTGCGCTGCAACGAGCGGGTCATATAAAGAGCGTATCAACCGAGGTTCAACAGGGAGCCCTTCCAATGCCCGGATACACCGCAGTCACAGGCAAACCGCAACCCCAGCAAGGTTTTACATGCTGGGCGGTGCTGGTGGTACTGGTCATCATTGGCTTGCTGGCCCTGGCGGTGGGGCCGCGCTTGTTTGGTGATGTGACGCTGGCAGAGATCGCGACGGCCAAGGCCCAGGTGGCCGAGCTGGGCAAGGCGGTCGAACAGTTTCACCAAGACACGGGTCGCTACCCCACCGATGAGGAAGGTCTGGAGGCGTTGACCACGCCACCTGCGCAGGACGCCAAGTGGAAAGGGCCCTACGTCAGTGACGAGTTGTTGACCGACCCGTGGGGCGTTGCCTATCAGTACCACTACCCGGCGACCCAGCCCAACACGGCATTCGACCTGTTTTCGTTCGGCAAGGACCGCACGCTGGGCGGGGTCGGCGATAACAAGGACATTACCTACGGCGACAACTGATTCATCTGGCATTAGCCATCGACCTGATTAGAATGGCTGCGCTGATCAATAACGACCAATACAACAAAAACAGGTCTGGTCTCGAATGCCTATTCCCTCACGTTTCTTCGGGGTAACGGCCAAGCAACTCCTGGTGCTGGTGACCGTGGGTTGCGTGGCTGCTTATCTCTTCGATAATCACGATGAACACACGCCGGAAAGCCGCGCACTCGAGGCGTTTATCCGTTCCCAGGAACAGGTGGATGCGCAGGTGGGGGCGGTGCTGGAGGTCGTGTTGATCAGGCAGGTGGTGGCCTATCCCGCTAACGGCGCGCCGGGCTACAAGCGTTCGCTGTATGCGGTTGAGGGCGAGCGGGGGCGTTTGATGGTGACGCTCAAGCAGGTGGAGGGCGAGCAGGGCGTTGAAGTCACGCAGCTACGCCGGCCGTGATCACCCAGCCCAGTCAATGCCATCAATGGCCAGGACTGAGCAGGTCGATAAGCCGAGATCTTATGACGCGAGGGTCGTTTGCGATTCGCGGACGATAATGGTCCCCGACTGGATCAATTTGAATTCATCGCCTTCCAGTTTCTCTACACGATCGCCAATGGCCAGCTTGTAGGTAGTGGTAGGCGCCGAGCCAGCCAGGTCGCCTTGCACCGGGTTGGATTCCTGAAACTCATGCACCGAATACACGCGTCCTTCCGCGTCTCTGGCATGAAACTGTCCGACAAGTACTGCAGCCATCTGTTTAGAACCTCTGGAGATAAACACTCGATTTGCGGTTCTGTAGACCGTCATGGAGCGGGGTAGTTTACCTATGGAAAAAAAATACTATTCGCTGATGTTTTCAGAGTCTTCCTACGCAAGTCACTGCCCGGCAAACGTCTGCGGAATTATCAAAACCTTCTGGTGAACCTGCGGCGAAGACTTTATAACTGCAAGCTCCTTAGTCAAACGTCGGGAAAACCTCCATGAGCAAGGTCTACACGATTGCCGTCCTGGTTGGCAGCTTGAGAAAAGACTCGATCAACCGCAAGGTCGCCCTGGCCCTGGCCGATCTGGCCCCTGCCACTCTCAAATTGAACATTGTGGAAATTGGCGATTTGCCGCTCTACAACGAAGACCTCGAGGGAGCATCGCCGCCCGCAGCCTACAGTAGTTTCCGTCAGCAAGTACGCTCATCCGACGCGGTGTTGTTTGTGACGCCCGAATACAACCGTTCCGTGCCCGCACCGTTGAAGAATGCCATTGACGTAGGGTCTCGTCCTTACGGGCAAAGTGTCTGGGGCGGCAAACCGGGGGCGGTCATCAGTGTGTCGCCCGGAGCGATTGGCGGCTTCGGCGCCAACCATCACCTGCGCCAGTCGCTGGTGTTCCTTGATGTGCCGTGCATGCAGCAACCGGAAGCGTACCTGGGGGGCGCGGGCAGCGTGTTTGATGACGCAGGAAAACTCTCGGAAAAGACCAGGCCGTTCCTGCAGGCGTTTATCGACGCCTACGGCAAGTGGGTAGAAAAGCAGTCAGCCTGATGCGTCTGCCTGTGTAGGAACCTGCCTGCCGGCGATTGGCCCTCACGCCTGGCGCTGCCAATCACATCGCCTTCGCCGGCAAGCTGGCGCCTGCCGCCGCCCCGTGGTCAAGCGAGGCGGTCTGCCAGCGCCAGGGCCTGCTCGGTGGCTGCCTGGCGAGACGCCTGATCCACTTGCGGCCCCAAGATAGTTTTTTCCACAGACAGCGAGTGCACATCGGTCACGCCGATAAACCCCAGCCAGGCCTCCATGTACGGTTTCTGAAAGTCCATCGCCTGTGCGTCAGGCGCTGAAAAATCCATGCCCCGCGCATACACATTCACCGCCGTTTTGTCATGCAGCAACCCGCGCAAGCCATGCTCCGGGCTGAACTCGAACAGCACGCCTTTCTGCGAAACCACGTCGATAAAGTGCTTGAGCTTGTAGGGCAGCGCGAAATTCCACAGCGGCACCGAGAACACCAGCAAGTCGGCCTGATGCAGATGGGCCGCCAGCGATCTCAGCGCGTCCCAGGCTGCCGCCTGTTCCTCGGTCAATGCTGTGCCGCTGAGGCCGGCATATTTGGCCTCCATGATCGGGCCATCGAACTCCGGCAGGTCCAGAGCCCAAAGGTCCAGCGTCACCACGCGGGTGTCCGGGGCGTTGTGCTGATAACGCGCGATGAATTGTCGGGCGATTTCCAGCGACGCAGAGCGCTGTTTGCGCGGCGAGCATTCAATGTGCAGAAGAGTGGTCATGACAGGTCTCAGGAAAGATGATCTGAACATTGCAACATAGCGCTCGATGAAATATAAATCGTATTTCCATCGTCTATTGATCACCTATCAGAATATGTTTGATGCCTTGCTGCTCAAGACCTTCGTCGCGGTCGTGGACGAAGGCGGCTTCAGCCGCGCCGGTGAGCGCCTGCACCTGACGCAATCGGCCGTCAGCGGGCATTTGCGCCGCCTCGAAGAACAGGTCGGCAAACCGCTGCTGACGCGCACCACGCGTTCCCAACAGTTGACGCCGGATGGTCAGCGATTGATCGCCTATGCGCGCGGCATCCTGGCGCTGCATCGTGATGCCTGGGCAGAACTGACGCGTTCGGCGTTTGAAGGAAGCCTTCGCGTAGGCGTGTCGGAGGAGTTCGCCGAGGCGCGTTTGCTGCGGGAGCTGCAGGACGTTGCCGCGCAGTACCCTGGCCTGCATATCAGCGTGCAGGTGGGCATTCCCGGTTCGTTGCTGAGTTTGATGAAACAGGGCGAGCTGGATGTGGTGGTGGGTTCGTTGTGCGAGTCCAGTGAGCCGGGCCTGGCGTTATGGCGCGAACCGTTGGTGTGGGCCTGGTCGGTACAACCGCTGGCGGCATTGCCGACGCCGTTGCCACTGGCCTTGTTTCCCGAGCCCTGTCCGTACCGCGAGGCGGCGCTGTCAAGGCTTGCTCAAGCTGGAATTGCTCAGCGTACGGCCATGCAGTGCGCCAGCTATGCAGCGTTGCACGCCGCGGCATCGGCCGGTTTTGCCGTGGCCCCGATGGCGCAAAGCCAAGTGGGCCCAGGCTTGGCGGTCCTCGGCGCCGAGCACGGGTTGCCCGCATTGCCCGATGCCGAGTTTCGCCTGTTCAGCGCGCCGGATGCCGACCCGCGCATGGTCGAGGTCGTCACCCAGGTGGTGCTCCGCTATGGCGCTGCCCGGCGCCACTGAAACACCCTGCGACTAAAGCTCAGCGCAACCAGTTGGTGCGCGCCAGCTCGATCACTTCGTCGCCACGCCCGCTCATCACTGCCTTGAGCATGTACAGGCTGAAACCCTTGGCCTGTTCCAGCTTGATGCTCGGCGGCATGACCAATTCCTGCGTCGCCGTGACCACGTCCACCAGCACCGGGCCGTCATGGGCAAGGGCGCGACGCAGGGCCGGCTCAAGGTCTTCGGATTGCTCCACACGGATGCCCAGGATGCCCATGGCGTTGGACATGGCCGCAAAGTCCGGGTTTTTCAGCTCGGTGCCGGTGTCGAGGTAGCCGGCGGCTTTCATTTCCATGGCGACGAAACCCAGTGAGGAGTTATCGAACACGATGACTTTTACCGGCAGTTTCAGTTGCGCCAACGAGATGAAATCGCCCATCAGCATGGCGAAACCGCCGTCGCCGGACATCGAAATCACTTGGCGTCCGGGAAAGGCCGCCTGAGCGCCGATGGCCTGAGGCATCGCATTCGCCATCGAACCGTGATTGAACGAGCCGATCAGGCGGCGCTTGCCGTTCATCTTCAGGTAGCGTGCGGCCCACACGGTGGGCGAGCCGACGTCGGCCGTGAAGATGGCATCGTCGTCCGCCAACTCACTGAGCAAGCGTGCAACGTACTGTGGGTGGATCGGCCGGTCGGCCTTTGAGGGTTCCGCCAGGTCGTCCAGGCCTTGGCGGGCTTTTTCGTAATGCTTAAGCGAAGTCTCGAGAAAGCTGCGATCGGTTTTGCGCGTCAAGCGTGGCAGCAGCGCGTTGATGGTTTCGCTGACGTCGGCGGCGATGCCCAGGTCCAGCGTGGCCCGACGCCCGAGCGCCTGCGGATTACGGTCGACCTGGATAATTTTTGCGTCGGTCGGGTAGAACTGGCGGTAGGGAAAGTCGGTGCCGAGCATGATCAGCGTGTCGCAGTTGAGCATGGCGTGGTAACCCGAGCTGAACCCGATCAGGCCGGTCATGCCCACGTCAAACGGGTTGTCCCATTCCACATGTTCTTTGCCGCGCAACGCGTGCACCACCGGTGCGCCAAGGGCATCGGCCAGGGCCACGACCTGGTCATGGGCACCGGCGCAACCGCTGCCGCACAGCAAGGTGACTTTCTCGCTGCTCTGCAGGATTTCGCTGAGGCGTTGCAGGTCCTGTTCCGCCGGCAAGGTGCGCGGCGCATGCAGGGCCGGCCACGGTTTGAGGGTGTTTTCCACTTCCTGCAACGACACATCGCCTGGAATGACGACCACCGCCACGCCACGGTTAAGAATCGCCGAGCGCATCGCGCGGTGCAGCACTTGGGGCATCTGCGCAGGGTTGGTCACCAACTCGATAAAGTGGCTGCACTCCTTGAACAGCTCCTGGGGATGGGTTTCCTGAAAGTAGTTCAAGCCGATTTCGGAGGAGGGGATTTGCGCAGCAATGGCCAGCACCGGCACGTGGTTGCGATGGCAGTCGAACAGGCCATTGATCAAGTGCAGGTTGCCCGGCCCACAGCTGCCGGCGCACACCGTCAATTCGCCGGTGGCGGCGGCCTCGGCACCGGCGGCGAACGCGGCCACCTCTTCGTGGCGCACGTGCATCCATTCGATGCTGTCCATGGTGCGCAAGGCGTCGGTCAAGCCATTGAGGCTGTCGCCGGTCAGGCCCCAGATGCGCTTGATGCCCGCCTGTTCAAGGGTGGTCGCCAATTGCTGGGCCAGGTTGATTTTCGCCATGAAAAACTCCAATCGTCAGTGAGGTTAAAAACTGCTGATCAATAGGGGACAGTTCGATCAAGGCGGATGTTCATCCTTTAGTGTGAAGATTGCGTCATCGTGCGCCCACAGTGGTGCTTTTGTGTTGCTGACATTGCATGTGCAGTCACGATTGCAACCCCCCACAGTCCTCGTGGCTCGCTCATTGCTGTACCGAGCGGACATAAAAAAGCCCTGGCATGCCAGGGCTTTTTCATGGGCTAACGCTTAGCGACGACGAAACAGCGGCAACGGCTCATCCGTGGCAGCCTGGTACGTCACCGAGAAATCCTTGAGGCTTTCCAGCGCTTCGTACGGGTCTTTGTCGGCACGCAAGGCGAAGGCGTCGAACCCGCAACGGTGCAGATAAAACAGCTGGTCGCGCAGCACGTCGCCAATCGCGCGCAGCTCGCCCTTGAAGCCGTAGCGGTCACGCAGCAGGCGTGCGTTGGAGTAGTTGCGCCCGTCGGTGAAGGCCGGGAAGTTCAGGGCGATGACCTGGAAGTGCTCCACGTCGGCGCCGATCTCTTCGGCTTCTTCATCGGCGTCCAGCCACACACCCAGGCCGCCGTCGCGGGCCTTGAGGGCATGGCCGTGCTCGCGCCACAGGGCCAACGGCACGATCAGGTCGTCGCAGTTGGAAATGCCGTCGAAGCCCGCGTCCTTGGGCAGCAGGTGCCAGGTTTCGTCGAGGACTTCGTTGTTCTTAATGATTCGCTGCATAGACGCGCTCCTTGAACAGGTCGATGCCGATGCGCTGGTAGGTGTCGATGAAACGCTCATCTTCGGTGCGCTGTTCGATGTACACATCGATCAGTTTGCCGATCACCTCGGGCATGGCTTCCTGGGCGAAGGATGGGCCGAGGATCTTACCCAGGCTCGCATCGCGGCTGGCGCTGCCGCCCAGGGACACTTGGTAGAATTCTTCGCCTTTCTTGTCCACGCCCAGGATGCCGATGTGGCCGACGTGGTGGTGACCACAGGCGTTCATGCAACCGGAGATGTTCAGGTCCAGCTCGCCGATGTCGAACAGGTAGTCCAGGTCGTCGAAACGGCGCTGGATCGATTCGGCAATCGGGATCGATTTGGCGTTGGCCAGGGAGCAGAAATCGCCGCCCGGGCAGCAGATGATGTCGGTCAGCAAGCCGATGTTCGGCGTGGCGAAACCGCCTTCGCGCAGCTCGCCCCACAGGGTGAACAGCTGGCTCTGCTCAACGTCCGCGAGAATGATGTTCTGCTCGTGGGAGGTGCGCAGTTGGCCAAAGCTGTAGCGCTCGGCCAGGTCGGCGACGGCGTCCAGCTGCTTGTCGGTGATGTCACCCGGCGCAACGCCGGTGGGTTTGAGCGACAGGGTCACGGCGACATAGCCCGGCTTTTTATGCGCCAGGGTGTTGCGGGTGCGCCAGCGCGCGAAACCTGGGTGCTGCTGATCGAGTGCAGCCAACTCGGCGTCCTGATTGCTCAGGGCCTTGTACTCAGGATCGACGAAGTGCTTGGCCACGCGGTGTACTTCGGCTTCGGTCAGCGTGGTTTGGCCACCGCGCAGGTGTTCCATTTCAGCGTCGACTTTCTGCGCGAATACCTCAGGGGTCAGCGCCTTGACCAGGATCTTGATCCGGGCCTTGTATTTGTTGTCACGACGTCCGTAGCGGTTGTAGACCCGCAGGATGGCGTCGAGGTAGCTCAACAGGTCTTGCCAGGGCAGGAATTCATTGATGAACGCGCCAACGACCGGCGTACGGCCCAGGCCACCACCGACCAGCACGCGGAAACCCAGCTCGCCGGCCGCGTTGTGCACCGGCTCAAGGCCAATATCGTGCACTTCGATGGCGGCGCGGTCCGAGGTCGAGCCATTGATGGCGATCTTGAACTTGCGCGGCAGGTAGGCGAATTCAGGGTGGAAGGTGGTCCACTGACGCACGATTTCGCACCACGGACGCGGGTCGATCAGCTCATCGGCCGCCACACCGGCGAATTGGTCGGTGGTCACGTTGCGCAGGCAGTTACCGCTGGTCTGAATGGCGTGCATCTGCACGGTGGCCAGCTCGGCCAGGATGTCCGGCACGTCCTCCAGCGCCGGCCAGTTGAACTGTACGTTCTGGCGGGTACTGATGTGGGCGTAGCCTTTGTCGAAGTCGCGGGCAATCTTGGCCATCATGCGTGTCTGACGGGAAGTCAGTTGGCCATAAGGCACGGCAACCCGCAGCATCGGCGCAAAGCGCTGAACATAAAGGCCATTTTGCAGGCGCAGAGGGCGGAACTCTTCTTCGCTCAGTTCACCTGCTAGGTAGCGTCGGGTCTGATCACGGAACTGCTTGACGCGGTCCTCGATGATGCGCTGATCGTATTCGTCGTATACGTACATATAGGTCCTGTTCTCGGCAAATCTGCGCGCACGGCCGCGCACTCCCAACGGAGCCGGCGCACGATACCAGTTTGCGTTTATGCGCAAAAGTGATGTTTGAGTATATGCAAATAACCAAAATGCCTAATGAGAAGGGTTATCGCGATACCCACATTTGTCATGCGGGCAATCATCAACTTTACTGTGAGCGTGTTTGAGTGCAATCACCTATAAAACCGATAAGAGGCGATGCAATGAGCAATTCGACCAAAGCCCGTAAACCCGACAGTACCGTTGATGCCTGGGCGATTTTGTTTCTGATAATCCTGGTGGTTGGAACCGCCGTGTTCTGGGTTAGCCACCAATAAACCAGCGTTGATTGGACCTCGATTGACTGTCGTATTGCCACTATCATGGCCGTCAACGTTCAAGGTTCTGACAACTATGTTGAAGGTTTTTATTGCGTGTGTGTGGTTGCTGGGATCGACGTTCGGGGCCACGGCCCACGCCGCGTCGGTGGTGTTTCTCAACCCTGGCACGTCCACGGAAACCTTCTGGGTCAACTACGCGCAATTCATGCAGGCCGCTGCCAAGGACCTCGGCCTGGATTTGCGCGTGCTTTATTCCGAGCGCGACCCGCGTAACACCCTGGCACAGGCCCGCGAAGCGCTGCAAGGCAGCGAGCGGCCTGATTACCTGGTGCTGGTGAATGAGCGATACGTCGCCCCGCAGATTCTGCGCATGGCCCAGGGCAGCCCAGTCAAGCTGCTGATCGTGAATAACGCCCTCACCAGCGACCAGGTGCAATTGCTCAATGCACACAGCTATCCCAACTGGCTCGGCAGTCTTATCGCTAATGATGAGGATGCCGGTTACCTGATGCTCAAAGAGCTGCTGCGTCAGCATGGCCCCGTCGCACCCGGCCAAACCCTCGATCTGCTGGCGTTTTCCGGGGCCAAGACCACGCCGGCGGCGCAGCTGCGCGAGCAGGGTTTACAGCGGGCTCTGGTCGATTTTCCCTACGTGCGTTTGCGCCAGCTGGTGTACGGCGAGTGGAGCCGCCAGCGCGCGTTCGACCAGGCCACACAACTGTTCAAACGTTATCCGCAAACCGCGCTGGTGTGGTCGGCCAATGATGAAATGGCGCTGGGCGCGATGGAGGCGCTGCAAGCCACTGGGCGTACGCCGGGCAAGGAGGTGCTGTTCAGCGCCGTCAACAGTTCGCCCGAAGTATTGCGGGCCCGCCTCGATGGGCGCTTGAGCGCATTGGTGGCGGGGCACTTCACCCTTGGCGGCTGGGCGATGGTGCTGCTGCATGACGATGCGCTGGGGCTGGATATCCGCCAGAACGGCGTGAATGAACGCAGGCTCGATCTGTTTGAGTTGATCGGCCCGGACCTTGCCCAGCGTCTGCTGGACATCAACGCGGCGCAGGTCTACGGCGTGAATTTTCGGGCATTGTCGGCCCAGGGCAAACCCGCCGGTTACGTTTACCCGTTCGGTTTGCAGCTGTTAACGCCTTGAGCGCACTCAAACGCCTGCCAGGTGCAGCACCAGCTTGACGATGGCGAACAAGGTCAGCGCAAACACCGCCGTGAACACAATTCCCATGATCACGAAGTGGCTGGGCTTGCCGTGAGTAAAATCGCGCGCGCGGTTCTTCCCGCTTTGCACCCCGAAGGCTGCGGCCATCACGCTGTGCAGCATTTGCCAGAAAGTAGGGGGCTTATTGGGTGAGTCGTTCATAAAACCCTCGTCATGCGGATCCGGTCGATCCTGAGCAAGCATAGTCAATTCCCCGCAGCGGGCGATAAAAGTGCACCGCTTCGCGGGGCCGCCAGCGTGATTTTCTGATGCTTCCTCAAGACGCATCAGGAATCTGCACACATGCCTGCCCCTTCACTTCATGTTCCCTTCATCAAGACCCGTTTGCCCGGATGGATCAAACACCTGGCGGCGCCGGACATCGAGGCCCTCAACCGCGCCCGCGATCCGGTGCAGCGCTTCAAGAGCGCCTACCCCGAGGCCTTTGCCGCCGCCAGCCCAGCATTGCGCCAGGCCCTGGATGACAGCGGCCGCCGGCGCCAGGCCTCCAGCCAGGCCCTGGCAGCAACGCTGAAAGACTTCAAAGGCGTCACCGAGTTTGCCGAGCCGTTGCTGGCCGAGGCATTGCACAAGACATTCGGCCAAACACCCGACGTCAACACCACCGCGCTGTTCCACCTGCACGCGCCCAACCGGGTCGAACAGCAGTCGCTGTTGCAAGCCGCGCTGCGCAACTTCGAAGACGGCGAACGGTTTGATGAAACCGCGTTGCAGGAAACCAGTGCGCTGGCGCCAGCGGGGTCGCTGGACACCCTGGCGTACGATGAAAGCGAGCGTTATCCCTTTGCGAAATGGCGTTACCGCCTGCGCGACAAGCTGTCGATCAGTCCTGAGGACTTCGCCAGCCTGTGCCGCGAACTGGACCTGGGTCAGCAGTACCAGCAACACCTGAGCGGCGTGTTTGAGACGCCAGCCACTGCGGCGCAGGTGCGCCGGCAGATGATCGAGGCAAACAAGGACACGCTGCGGGTACAAGCTCACATCGCTCGCCTGCGCTCGACCCTCAGCCCCACGGCCTACGCCACGTTGCTGGCGATACTCGATGCCCATCCCGCACCGAGCCTGGATGGCAAGCCGGTGGCTTACAGCCAGTTGAACCTGTTGGGGGCGCAGGTGAGCGAGGTGCTGATCATCGGCGCCAGCGCGCGCAAGCCGTTGCCGGGCGTGGTGACGCTCATCGACGTTTTCCTGCCGGCGGCCGAGCTGCTCAAACCCCAGGTGGGCGACAGTCGAATCATCGTGTGGATCCCCGGCGATCCGCGTAACCCCGTCAGGGAGTACGCATCGCTCAAGGCGTTCACCGCGCAGTTGGCGCTCAACCTGCGCTCGGTGGACTACCAGCGTTTTTTTACCGGCTTCTTGGCCCAGGATGAAGCGCAGATGTTCCTTCGGCGGCTTAGAAGCCAATTGAAGACCACGCGCTGGAACCCGAACCCGCTGCCCCCAGGGCCCAATTACAACACTGCGGCCTACGCCCACGGGATGTACGAAGAAGTCTGGAACGACAACGTCAACCTGCGGCCCGAAGAGACCTTCATCAACGTCGAGGTGTTCGGCCATCTGTACGAACGGCACCTTGCATGCCTCAGGTCCAACGCAAAGTTGCTGGCGGTGCCCACCGCGCAAGTCGATCACGATGCCTGGGTCAATCGCCTCAAGCACTGGGCCGAATGGGGCTTGAACCTCCTCAATGTGGCGGCGTTTTTGGTGCCGGGCCTGGGCGAAGTGATGATGGCCGTCACCGCCATACAGATCGGCTATGAGGTTTATCAAGGCGTGGAAGCCTGGAACGCTGGCGACAGCGACGAGGCCTGGGCGCATCTTGCCTCGGTGATGCAGAACGTCGCGTTCATGGCCGCGCTGGGTGCCGTGGCGGGCAGGGCGCCGCCGGTTGTGCCGTCGCGCTTCGTCAACGGCATGAGCCGGGTGGTCACGCCGTTCGGCAAACTGCGCTTGTGGCATCCCGACCTTGCGGCCTACAAAAGCAGCGTCTCGCTCAAGGGGCTTGAACCCAACGCGTTGGGGCAATACCCGGTAGCAGGCAAAACCTACATTGCGCTGGAGGGCAATGTTTACGAAAAGACCTTCGACCCGGTGAGCAAGCAATGGCGGATCAAGCACCCGACTGAGATCGACGCCTATCAGCCGATTGTGCAACACAACGGGCACGGTGCCTGGCGGCACACGCTGGAGCGGCCGTTGACATGGCGTCGCAGCACATTGCTGCGCCGCTGCGGGCTGCACATGGAGCCATTTTCCGATGCGCAACTGGAACAGATCGCCGACGTCTGCGGGATCAGTGATGATCAATTGCGCAAACTGCACATGGATCAACAGGCGCCGCCGCCGGAGTTGTTGGAGATGGCCCGGCTGTTCGAGGCAGACTGCCAGGCGGACGAGGTGATCAGGCAAATCCGCGAAGGCGCCTGCGTGGAGGGCCTCTGCCAGTTCATGGTGCCGCTGGCCGTGGACATGCCGGGTTGGCCGGTCGAGGAGGTGGTGGAGGTGTTCAGCGGGCCCGAGCCCTGGGGCACTTCCCAGCGGTTTGGCGCAGCGTCGCCGGGCAGTGCAAGGCCCACGATCAAGATCACCCAGGCGCAGGTCGATACCGGGCAATTGCCGGCGCACGTGCTGGCAGCCCTCAATGACGAGCAAATCAGCCGTTTGCTGGGCCGAGAAAGCATCCAGGCCGGCGCCGACCAGGTGCAGGTGTTCAGAGAGCGTCTGGCCGATCAGGCGCAGGCCCGCAAGAAGGCGCTGTTCGACAGCCTCCAGAGCCGACGGGCGCCGCCAGACACCGACACTCGCGCACTGCAGCGCAGTTTTACCTCACTCTCGCCAGAAGCCGCGCAGCGGGTACTGGCCAGTGCCAGCGCTGCTGAGTTGAGCCAACTGCGCAGCAGTGGCCGGGTGTCTCTGCGCCTGGCCAAAGCCATTCGCGTGCACCTGCATCAGGGCAGTCTGAGCCGCGCCCTGGCAGGCGTGTACCGCGAAAACCTGGCCTCTGCGGCCAGTGATCGCTTGGCGCTGCACAGCCTTGAGCAACTGCCCGGTTGGTCGACGGCTATTCGCATCGAAGAACGGTCCCTGGGCATCAAAGGGCCGCTGGTGGACAGCATCGGCGCAGAACAGGCCGCAACGCGTTATTACCTGATCAAGGCGGATGAGAGTTTTCGGCTGCTGGATGCCGAGGGCAGGGCACTCAATAGCCTTCCCCGGTACGGTCGCAATCTGTTTGAGTCGCTGCTGCACGCGCTGCCTGATGCGCTGCGCGAGTCTTTGCAGGGCGAGCCGGCTGAGACGTTGCGCAAGCAAGTGGCGGACTACGCGTGCAGCCACCGCGAGGCCATGTCGCGCATCCTCAAGCGCGAGCCGCTCAAGGCCGGCGCCGGTCGCCGGGTACGAAGCCCGACCGGTCAACCGGGTTATGCGGCCAGCGGTGATGCGGTGGGGTTTGCCGACGAGCCGTTGGTTGCCAGGGTGCGCGATATTTATCCCAATCTGGATGATCAGCAGGCGTTGCAGTTCGTCAGGAGTCGACTGCTTGCCGGCGATTCCGATCAGCAGGTGTTCCACCTGTTGGAGAACCGACGCAGAGAGTTCGAGGGCTTGCGCGCAGCATTGGACACCTGGGTCGAAGGCGCCGTGCCTGCCTATCCTCGGGGGGCCAACTGGCCAACCCGGCGCGATATTGCCGAGCGGCTCATCGCCGGCTGGAGAAACGGTGTGTACCGCGGGCAGGCGCCGTTGTTCGAACTCAATCTGTTGGGCACCGAGCCGTTGCCGACCTGGGCTGCCGATTTTTCCCATGTGCGCAAGGTGCGAATCAGCAGTTCACAGCTCGCCGCAGGTGCACTTTCCGAACAGTTTGGCGCGCTCGAAGCCCTCGATATTGCCATTGATTCAGCCAACATGGCTGCATTCGCCGACGTGCTCGCGGGGCTCACCGGCATTACCGAGCTCAAGCTCGAGCTGCCGACGTTTTTCGGCGAGTATTCGCCGGCATTGACCCAGGCGCTTCAAGGCATGAACCAGCTGGAGCAGTTGCACTTGACCGGCAGCCTTCCGGCCCTGGATTACCGTGCGCTGCCGCGTTTGCGTACGTTGCGGCTGGCCGGCAACCTGCGCGAATGGCCGGCAGGGCTGCTGGCGCTTGAGGGGCTTGAGTCGGCCGACCTGACCGGCGTGCAGATCGCCGCACTGCCCGACGAACTGTTCACGGGGCATGAGCGTTTGTGGCGCCGCTTGAGGTTGAACTGGAAGGCCCTGGAACCGCAGGCGTTCCGACAGGCCTTTGACTACGTGCAGGGCAATCCGGCGCATCTGGTGGACGAACCGTACATCGTCGCGCAGTACTGTGAACAGCGCCTGGAAGCGCTGGTGCCGCATGTCCCGACCTTCGCCGCCAGTGCACTCGCCGCGTTCCATCAGGACGGCCTGGCGGGCTGTGCGTTGCTGAATAAGGTCGAGGCGCTGCACGAGGCGTATCGCGCCTGGGATGCGCCGCTGATTGAATGGCAAAGCCGCGATGGCGCGCGCGTCGAGGGCGAGCAAATGCCCTCCCACCATCGCCAGACGCTGGCGGACCGGCTGCGCGTGTGCTGGCGTGACGCGCTGGCTGCCCGGTACGCGACCCGCGAACCGGTGGCGGGCCCGTCGCGAGGCCGTGGCGAGCCGATGAGAGAGACATTGGACTTGCGCGAATATGGTGCGCCGGGCGATTTGCCGGCGCTGGGCAATACGCTGTTCCCGCACATCCGGCGTTTGATCCTGGCCGGTGCAAAGCTCACGGCGGCGCAGGTGAATGGGTTCGTGGGCCGTTTTGTGCAGCTGCGCGAACTGGATCTGAGTCACAACCGCCTGACCGAGCTGCCTCAGGCCCTTGAGACGCTGGAACACCTGACTGACCTGAGTCTGTGTGGCAACGAACTGACGATCACCACGCCCACCCAGACGCGGCTGAACCGCCTCAAAGCACTGCGACGGCTGGACTTGTCGATGAACCGCGTTGGCCGGCTGAGCGTCACGTCGCTGACAGAACTGGTGTCGCTGAACCTGGGGCAGACCGCGATCGTCGACTGGCCTGAGGGTGTGCTGAACCTGCAGCACCTGGGTTTCCTCGACCTCAGCCACAGTGCCGTCACCGGCATTCCCGAAGCGGTGCTGGCCGGGCACGATGTGTTGCTGGCCGGCACCAGCCTGCGCGGTTGCCGCTTGAGCCCGACGGCGCTGGCCGTGGCGCAGGCTTTTGCCCGCCGCACCAGCGCCGGAAGACCCATGGCGAGCATGTTTGACAGGCCGTTCGGGATTGATCGCAACGTACTGGCGGCCGGGATGACCGGCGGCGATCCCATGTTCTTCCCGGTAGAAGTGTCGCAGCACCCGGACCTGATAATGCCGTTGGCATTGGCGCCCAAAGACACCGAGGCGTCACTGACCTCGGCCGAGCGCCTGCAACGCCTTGATCCACAGCTTGATGCCACCCAGGCCGGCAAGCGAATCGACACATGGCTGGCGCAGGACGTGAGTGCCACGCAGATCGAAACGGCGTTGCGCCAGTGGCAGGCGCAGCACACCCAGATGATCGAGCGGCTAAATGGCTGGATTGACAGGCCCGCCGTGCGCAACCGTAACGAGTGGGTCAACGCGACCGATCGCCGGCGCGCCGCTGATCGGCTGCTGGCCTGCTGGCGAGAGACGCTGAGCGACGTGCGAGGCATCCAGGCGCCCGCCAATGACGCTGCGCTTGACTTGAGCGGCCTGATCCTCGGTGACCTGCCGGCGCTGCCGGTCACCTTCAACCATGTGCGGGCGCTGGACCTGAGCGGTGTGCGGCTCACCACCGCCTCGAATGATTTTCTACGCGCCTTCCCGCGCTTGAACCGCCTGATGCTCAACGGCAACCGTATGGGCACGTTGCCCGAGGCCCTAACGCAGATGGCAGACCTGACCGAACTGGGTATCCACGACAACGCGCTGGCGGCCAACGTGCCGTTGCAGGGCCAACTGCGTGGCTTGCCGCGCCTGCAAGTGTTGGACCTGGGGCGCAACGCCCTGAGCACGTTTGACCTCACCGGGCTTGACCGCCTGCAAAGCCTGGATCTGAGTCGCAACCGGTTGTCCGAATGGCCCACCGGCGCGTTGCAAGCCCCCGCGCTGACCCGCCTCGATCTCAGGAACAACTACCCGATAGCTGTGATCCCTGCCGAAGCATTTGAGCCGCAACATGCTGCCTTGATGGCCGGTACCGATTTGTCCGGCAACCTGCTGCTTGAGGAGGCGTTGATCCGCCTGCGCGAGTATCAACGCGAAACCGAGCGCGGGCTGGGTTTCAGTGCCGAGGAAATTGACGATCAGTTGGCGGGGTACGGGGCCGAGTCCGATGACGAACAACCTGATGTTCACCCTGAGCTGGAGCCGGCAGCGGTGCAAAAGGCACGCTGGTTTGACGGCGTGCCCGTCGACTCGGAAAAACATGCGATATGGGACACGGTGATCGCCCGTGACGACAGCGGTGATTTCTCCAACATACTGGCGCAACTGCGTAATACCCGCGACTTCGAACTCGACCGCGCCGACCTGGCCGGGCGGGTTTGGCAGGTGCTGGAGGCGGCCTACGGCGATGCGGCCTTGTGCGAGCGGCTGATGGGCATCGCGCGTGCTTCCAGGCTTGCGGTGACCTGTGGGGATGGCCGCATGCTGTTGTTCAACGCGCTGGAAGTCGAAGTTTATGAGTTCAATGCCCTGCGTGCCATCGACCCCACCGACAAGGGGCGCGCCCTGTTGAACCTGTCCAGAGGGTTATTCCGCCTTGACCAGCTGGAGGCGGTGGCGAGCGTGCGGATCCGCGAAAACCCGGGCACCGACCCGGCCGAAATACGCCTGGCCTACCGTATCGGCCTGGCCCGGCGCCTGGCCTTGCCCAGGCAACCTGCAAGCATGCTTTACGAAGGTCTTTCCGGAGTACGGCCAGTCGACCTGGAGGCGGCCTATACGACGATCATGGCCCGCGAACAGACACCGCTGTTCATCGAGCAACTGACGGCGCGCGCGTACTGGGTCGATTATCTGCAACAGCAGTACCCGGACGCGTTCGCCCGGCTGCAGCAGACGCTGGCGGACAGCGCCTCTGCGCTGGAGGATCGCTACCCCGACATGAATTCGGCGTACCTGCAGCAGATGGAGGCGTTGCAGAAGGCCAACAAGGTGCAGCGCCAGGCCTTGATAAACGTGCTGTCAGCGCGGGAGATCGCCGCGCTGGGCCATTAGACGATCAGTTGTCGTAACCCAGGTTCGGCGCCAGCCAGCGCTCGGTCACGGCCAGGTCCTGGCCTTTGCGCGCGGTGTAGCTCGCGACCTGATCCTTGTCG
Source organism: Pseudomonas sp. 14P_5.3_Bac1 (assembly GCF_025466135.1). Lineage (NCBI taxonomy): Bacteria > Pseudomonadati > Pseudomonadota > Gammaproteobacteria > Pseudomonadales > Pseudomonadaceae > Pseudomonas > Pseudomonas sp. 14P_5.3_Bac1. Next base: position 127,518 of record NZ_JANLOF010000012.1, read on the forward strand.
ACCTTGCCCACGGCAAAGTACTGCGCCTGCGGATGGGCGAAGTACCAGCCACTGACCGCCGCCGCCGGGAACATCGCGTAGTGCTCGGTGAGGAACACGCCGCTGCGCCCGGCGTGCATTTCGCGCGCCTGGGGGTCCAGCAATTGGAACAGTTGGGCCTTCTCGGTGTGATCAGGGCACGCCGGGTAGCCGGGAGCCGGGCGGATGCCGCTGTATTGCTCCTTGATCAGCGCCTCGTTGTCCAGTTGCTCGTCCTTGGCGTAACCCCAGTGCTCTTTACGCACTTGCTGGTGCAGCCATTCGGCGCAGGCTTCGGCGAGGCGGTCGGCCAGGGCCTTGACCATGATCGAGTTGTAGTCGTCGCCAGCGTCCTGATAAGCCTTGGCGACTTCTTCGGCGCCGATACCGGCGGTGGTGATGAAGCCACCGATGTAGTCGGTCACGCCGCTGTCTTTTGGCGCCACGAAGTCGGCCAGCGAGAAGTTCGGCTTGCCGTCGGTCTTTATGATCTGCTGGCGCAGGTGATGCAGCTTGGCAATCGGCTGGCCATCGTCGCCGTAGACTTCCAGGTCATCGTCCTGCACCTGGTTGGTCGGCCAGAAACCGAACACCGCGCGAGCGCTGATGAGTTTTTCGTCGATCAGCTTCTTGAGCATTTCCTGGGCATCGGCGTAGAGCGCGGTGGCCGCTTCACCGACCACTTCGTCTTCGAGGATGCGCGGGAACTTGCCGGCCAGGTCCCAGGAGATAAAGAACGGCGTCCAGTCGATGTACTCGGCCAGCACCTTGAGGTCGATATTGTCCAGCACCTTAGCGCCGGTAAAGGTCGGCTTGACCGGGGTATAGGTGCTCCAGTCGAACTGCGGTTTCTTGGCGATGGCCGCCGGGTAGCTCAGGCGCTCGGTTCGGGCGCTGCGGTTGGACGTACGCTCGCGCACGTCGATGTATTCCAGGCGGGTTTTCTCGACGAAGCCGGCCTTCAGCTCCTTGGACAGCAATTGCGTGGCCACGCCCACTGCGCGCGAGGCGTCGGTGACGTAGATCACTGCATCATTGCTGTACTTGGGCTCGATCTTCACCGCCGTGTGCGCCTTGGAGGTGGTGGCGCCACCAATCATCAGCGGCAGGTGGAAGTCCTGGCGCTGCATCTCGCGGGCCACGTGCACCATCTCATCCAGCGACGGCGTGATCAGGCCGGACAAGCCAATGATGTCGCACTTCTGTTCCTTGGCCACCTGCAGGATCTTCTCTGCCGGCACCATCACGCCCAGGTCGACGATGTCATAGCCGTTGCAACCGAGCACCACGCCGACGATGTTCTTGCCGATGTCGTGTACGTCACCTTTAACGGTGGCCATCAGGATCTTGCCCTTGGCTTCCGGCTTGTCGCCTTTTTCCAGCTCGATAAACGGAATCAAGTGGGCCACGGCCTGCTTCATCACCCGGGCGGACTTCACCACCTGGGGCAGGAACATTTTGCCGGCGCCGAACAGGTCACCGACGATGTTCATGCCGGACATCAGCGGGCCTTCGATCACTTCGATCGGGCGCGCGAACGACTGGCGCGATTCTTCGGTGTCTTCAACGATGTGCGTGGTGATGCCTTTGACCAGCGCGTGTTCCAGGCGCTTGTTGACGTCCCAGCCACGCCATTCTTCGGTCTCGGCTTCTTTGACGCTGCCGTCGCCCTTGTACTTGTCGGCGATGGCCAGCAGGGCGTCGGTGCCTTCCGGCGTGCGGTTGAGCACCACGTCTTCCACCGCATCGCGCAGCTCGGCGGGGATCTGGTCGTAGATCTCCAGCTGGCCGGCATTGACGATACCCATGCTCAGGCCATTGCGGATCGCATACAGCAAAAACACCGAGTGAATCGCCTCACGCACCGGGTTGTTGCCACGGAACGAGAACGACACGTTGGACACGCCGCCCGAGGTCAGCGCGTACGGCAGCTCGTCGCGGATGTAGGCACAGGCATTGATGAAGTCGACGGCGTAGTTGTTGTGCTCCTCGATACCGGTGGCGACCGCGAAGATGTTCGGGTCGAAAATGATGTCTTCCGGCGGGAAGCCGACTTCATTGACGAGGATGTCGTAGGAGCGTTTGCAGATTTCTTTCTTGCGCGCTTCGGTATCGGCCTGGCCGGCTTCGTCGAAGGCCATTACCACCACGGCGGCGCCATAGCGCTTGCACAGCTTGGCGTGGTGAATGAACTGCTCGACGCCTTCCTTCATGCTGATGGAGTTGACGATGCCCTTGCCCTGGATGCATTTGAGGCCGGCTTCGATCACTTCCCACTTGGAGGAGTCGATCATGATCGGTACGCGAGAGATGTCCGGCTCGCCGGCAATCAGGTTGAGGAAGGTCACCATGGCCTTCTTCGAATCCAGCATGCCCTCGTCCATGTTGATGTCGATCACCTGCGCGCCGGCTTCCACCTGCTGCAGGGCGACTTCCAGGGCTTCGGTGTAGTTGTCTTCACGGATCAGGCGGGCAAAACGTGCGGAGCCGGTGATGTTGGTGCGCTCGCCGACGTTGACGAACAACGAGCTGCGATCAATGGTGAACGGCTCCAGGCCCGACAGGCGGCACGCCTTGGGAATGTCCGGAATCGGGCGCGGTGCGTAGCCGGCCACGGCCTTGGCGATGGCTTCAATGTGGCCTGGCGTGGTACCGCAGCAACCGCCGACGATGTTGAGGAAGCCGCTCTGGGCGAACTCTTCGATGACCTTGGCGGTTTGCGACGGCAGCTCGTCGTATTCGCCGAATTCGTTGGGCAGGCCGGCGTTCGGGTGCGCGGAAACGTGGGTATTGGCCTTGTTCGACAACTCTTCCAGGTACGGACGCAGTTCACTGGCGCCCAGCGCGCAGTTGAGGCCCACGGACAGTGGCTTGGCGTGGCTGACGGAGTTCCAGAACGCTTCGGTGGTCTGGCCCGACAGGGTACGGCCGGAGGCGTCGGTGATGGTGCCGGAGATCATGATCGGCAGTTCGACGTTCAGTTCCTCGAACACGCCTTGCACGGCGAAGATCGCGGCCTTGGCGTTGAGGGTGTCGAAAATGGTTTCGATCAGGATCAGGTCGGCGCCGCCTTCGATCAGACCTTTGGTGGCTTCGGTGTAGTTTTCCACCAGCTCGTCAAAGGTCACGTTGCGGTAGCCGGGGTTGTTCACGTCCGGCGACAGCGAGCAGGTACGGCTGGTCGGGCCCAGCACGCCGGCGACAAAACGCGGCTTGGCCGGGTTTTCCAGGGTCTTGGCGTCGGCGATCTTGCGCGCCAGTCGCGCGCCTTCTACGTTTAATTCGTAGGCCAGTTCTTCCATGCCGTAATCGGCCATGGAGATGCGCGTGGCGTTGAAGGTGTTGGTTTCCAGAATGTCGGCGCCGGCGTCCAGGTAGGCCTTTTCGATGCCGCCGATCACGTCCGGACGGGTGATCACCAGCAGGTCGTTGTTGCCCTTGACGTCGCTCGGCCAGTCGGCAAAGCGTTTGCCGCGGTAGTCGTTTTCCTCAAGCTTGTAGCTCTGGATCATCGTGCCCATGCCGCCGTCGAGGATCAGGATGCGTTCCTTGAGGGCTTGGTGAAGGGCTTGCAGACGAGCACTACGATCGGACATGGGACTACTCTGGTCAGGCATTTCGGAGGGCGTGAATCATAGCAAACCTGTGCCGATTTGGAGCATGCCCAGGTTTTGCATGAATATCGTTCATGTTGGGGCAGGGCCTGGCCCGGTAGACTGCTGGCACTTTTATATCGCACGCATTGAATCGGGACCGGATACATGTCACTTCGCCTCATCATCAGCGCCGTCCTGGCCTTGATAGCCAGCAGCGCTCATGCACAGGCTTTACCGCTAAACAGTCCCGCCCCGGCGATTTCTTATACCCGCGACGTTCAGCCGATCTTCACCGAAAAGTGCGTGGCCTGCCACGCCTGTTACGACTCAGCCTGCCAGCTCAACCTGGGCAGTGCCGAGGGCGCGGCGCGCGGCGCGACCAAAGTGCCGGTCTACGACGGCGAACGCAGCCAGGCCGCACCGACCACCCGGTTGTTCGCTGATGCCTTCGGCAAGCAGGCCTGGCAGCAGAAGGGCTTCTACTCGGTGCTGGACGCCCAGGGCAGCCAGGCCGCATTGATGGCGCGCATGCTGGAGTTGGGCCATAACGCGCCACTTGAACCCAATGCCAAACTGCCCGACGAGATCATGCTGGGCCTGAACCGCCAGAACCTGTGTGCCATGCCCGGCGAGTTCAATGCCTACGCCGGCGCGCATCCCAAGGAAGGCATGCCGCTGGCCGTCACCGGCCTGACCGACCAGCAATACCAGACGCTGCAGCGCTGGCTGGCATCCGGCGCACCGATTGATGAGCAAGGCCTGGCGCCCAGCGCCAGGGAAGCCTTGCAGGTGCAGCAGTGGGAAAACCTGTTCAACCAGCCCGGCGCCCGCGAAAGCCTGGTTGCGCGCTGGTTGTATGAGCATTTGTTCCTGGCGCACATTTACTTCGAGGACGGCGAGCCGGGGCATTTCTTCCAATGGGTGCGTTCACGCACGCCGAGCGGCCAGCCGATTGATTTGATCGCCACCCGTCGGCCCAACGATGATCCAGGCACCCAGGTTTATTACCGCCTCTGGCCGGTGCAGGGTGTGATCGTGCACAAAACGCACATCACGTACCCGTTCAGCGCGGCGAAAATGGCCCGCATCAAGGCGCTGTTCTACGCCGGTGACTGGCAGGTCAATGCCTTGCCGGGCTATGGTCCGGGGCGCCGGGCCAACCCGTTCGAGACCTTTGAGGCGATTCCGGCCAAGGCGCGATACCAGTTCATGCTCGATAACGCCGAATACTTCGTGCGCACCTTTATTCGCGGGCCGGTGTGCCGTGGGCAGATCGCCACGGACGTGATCCGCGATAATTTCTGGACCCTGTTCCAGGACCCGGACCACGACCTGTACATCACCGATGCGCGTTATCGCGGCCAGGCCACGCCATTGCTGGCGATGCCGGGGCAGAACGACGACGTGGGCAGCGTGCTCGGCCTGTGGCTGGCCTATCGCGACAAGCGCAACCAGTACGAGGCTTTGCGCCGTGACAGCTACGCAGATTTGCCGCCGCCGAGTTGGTCGAGCCTGTGGGCGGGTAATGACAATGCCTTGTTGAGCATTTTCCGCCATTTCGACAGTGCCTCGGTGACCAAGGGCCTGATCGGCGAGGTGCCGCAAACGATGTGGTTGTTCGATTACCCGTTGCTGGAACGCACTTATTACCAGTTGGCGGTGAACTTCGATGTGTTCGGCAACGTGTCGCACCAGGCCCAGACCCGGCTATATTTCGACCTGATCCGCAATGGCGCCGAGCAGAACTTCCTGCGTCTGATGCCGGCCGATACCCGCGATGATTTTATGGATGATTGGTACCAGAACAGCGGCAAGCTCAAGCTGTGGCTGGACTATGAAGCGATTGATGATGACAAGCCGAGCGGCTTGCACCTGGATGAAAAGGACCCGAAGCGCGATTTTGCCAAGCAGTTGCTGACGCGTTATGGCTATTTGAATGCCAGCCCGGATCCGATCAACCGCTGCACCAGTGCCTATTGCTCGCGCGACGGGATTGAGCCGGCGCTGCAGGATGCGGAGCAGGCGCTTAGTCGCCTGACGTCGAGGCCGGCGGCGGGGCTCAAGGTGATCGACCAGTTGCCGGAAGCGACCATGCTGCGCGTTGAAACGGCCAGCGGCAAACGCGTGGTTTACAGCATGCTGCGCAACCGGGCGCACAGTAATGTGGCGTTTTTATTGGGCGAGGCTTACCGCTATCAGCCGGGGCTGGATACCCTGACCATCTACCCCGGCGTGATCAGCAGCTACCCGAACTTCATGTTCAATATTCCGGCGCAGGAAGTGCCCGAGTTTGTGGCGGCGATGGAGAATGCCAAGGACGCCAAGCGCTTCGAGAAGATCGTTGATCGCTGGGGCGTGCGCCGCAGCCATCCGCTGTTCTGGCAGTATTTCCACGACTTGTCGCAGTACATCCGCGAAACCACGCCGGTGGAAGAAGGCGTGCTGGACATGAACCGCTACGAGAATCTTTGATCGCCCTTTGACCGTCCGCCATGGTCCCAACTTCATCTAGATGAGTTGGGAAGGGCGGCAAACAATGTTGATCTCGGTACAGGCGTTGCGCGCGCTGGCGGCCTGGACGGTGGTAGGGCACCACTTCATGCAGATTTTCTTCGGTTTCAAGGCGGACACGGCTTTGGGCAGGTTATTTGTCGAAAAGGGCGCCGCGGGCGTGGACGTGTTTTTTGTCATCAGCGGCCTGGTGATTTTCCTGTCTACCCAGGACAAGGACCTGCCGCCGTGGCGCTTCCTGTTGTACCGTCTGCTGCGCATCGTGCCGGCCTACTGGTTCTACACGCTGCTGATGGCGTTACTGGTGGTGGTCGCCCGGCCAATGTTGCCGGACCAGAGCGTCGATGCCGCCCATGTGTTGATGTCGCTGTTGTTTATTCCTTCGCAAAACCCCGGTGGTTATGGCGTTTACCCAACCCTTAACGTCGGTTGGACGCTGAACTACGAGATGCTTTTTTACCTGCTGTTTGCCTGGGCCTTGCTGTTTCGTCGGCAATGGCGACTGCTGGTGGTGGCGGCGTTGCTGTTTGCGGTCTGCGAGGCCTGGACCTCGTTTGGCTGGATCAGTGAGTTCTATCGCTCGGACATTGTCGTCGAGTTTCTGATGGGCATCGGCATCGGCATGCTCTACCGCAAGGGCTGGATTCGCCCGGGGTTATGGCTGCCGCTGCTGGGAATCGCCGCAGCGCTGCTGGCGATCTATCATTGGCCGGCCTCGCCCCGCGCCTTGACCTGGGGCCTGCCGAGCGCGGTATTGGTGGTGGCGTGCGTGGCGCTTGAGCGATTTTTCGTCAATTATCGTCTGCTCAAAGTGCTCGGGGACTGCTCCTATTCGGTGTATTTGTTGCACGTGTTGGTGCTTTCGGCCGGTGGCTATCTGGCCCAGCGTTACGGCCTGAACCCTTATGCCGTGCTGGCCGTGTGCGTGGTGATCATCGGCCTGAGCGCCATGGGCAGCTACCGATGGCTGGAGCAGGGCAGTTATCGCGTGCTCAAAGGCTGGTTTGATGGCGACGAACGGTCGAGTTTATCCCGACAAAAACACTAGGACTTTGTACCTCTGTAATGATTTGGCGTAAACTGCCCGCAAGCCTGTGAGGAGTTTCCATGACTGCCATAACCATTACCGACGCCGCCCACGATTACCTGGCCGACCTGCTGTCCAAGCAGAACACCCCAGGTATCGGCATCCGCGTCTTTATCACCCAGCCCGGCACCCAATACGCCGAGACTTGCATCGCCTACTGCAAGCCCGGAGAAGAGAAACCTGAAGACACCGCCTTGGGGCTGAAAAGCTTCACCGCCTACATCGACAACTTCAGCGAAGCCTTCCTCGACGACGCCGTGGTCGACTACGCCACCGACCGCATGGGCGGCCAGTTGACCATCAAGGCGCCCAACGCCAAGGTGCCGAATGTCAACGCTGACAGCCCGGTCAACGAGCGCATCAACTACTACCTGCAAACCGAGATCAACCCGGGGCTGGCCAGCCACGGCGGTCAGGTCAGCCTGATTGATGTCGTCGAAGACGGCATCGCCGTCCTCAAGTTCGGCGGCGGTTGCCAGGGCTGCGGCCAAGCGGACGTGACCCTGCGTGAAGGCATCGAGCGCACCTTGCTCGAGCGCATTCCCGAGCTCAAGGGCGTACGTGATGTGACCGACCACACGCAGAAAGAAAACGCCTACTACTGAGTAAGGTGTTCACTGCGAACAAAAAAACGGCGCCCCGTGAGCGCCGTTTTTTATGCTTAAAATTCAGTATCTTGCGCAATCTACTTAACAAAGTAGATTAACTGTGGGAGCTGGCTTGCCTGCGATGACGGCAGATCAGTCGACATGTCCGGTTACTGACACACCGCTATCGCAGGCAAGCCAGCTCCCACCCTTCAGGGGCGATATAGGTGCGCGTGGCCTGCACGGTACAGCGAGGATTCACTGAAGCCGTCATTCGCCAGCACCCGCCCAACCACAATCAATGCCGTGCGCCGGAAACCCTTCGCGGCGACTTTCTCGGCAATATCACTCAGCGTACCCACCACCCAATCCTGATCCGGCCACGTCGCCCGGTGCACCACGGCAATCGGGCAATCTGCGCCATAGTGCGGCAACAGCTCGGCGACGATCTTCTCCAGGTAATTAACGCCCAGGTGAATCGCCATGGTCGTGCCGTGGCGCGCCAGGCTGTCGAAATCCTCACCGGGCGGCATGCGGGTTCTGTCGGCATAACGGGTCAGGATCACACTCTGGGCGATGTCCGGGAGGGTCAGCTCGGTCTCCAGCAGCGCCGCACAGGCCGCCACCGCCGTGACTCCTGGAATGATCTGGAAGGGAATGCCCGCCTCACGTAAATGGCGGATCTGCTCGCCAATCGCCCCGTACAGGCTGGGGTCGCCGGAGTGCACGCGCGCCACATCCTGGCCCTTGGCATGGGCAGCCTTGATCAAGTCGATGATCTGTTCCAGGTGCAGTTCGGCGCTGTTGACCACCTGTTCCGCCTGATGACCGTCCAACACCGCCGCTGGCACCAATGAGCCGGCATAGATGATCACCGGGCAACTGCGGATCAACCGTTGGCCTTTGACGGTAATCAATTCCGGGTCGCCGGGGCCTGCGCCGATGAAGTAGACGGTCATGGGAATTCCTGTTGAAAAACGGGCGAGCATGAAGATTGCTCATGATCGAGAAGGGCGATTATCGGGTTTTTAGTCGGCGCAGGCCAATGCAAAGGTGGCCTGGGCGACTTTTTTGCGCGTGATCAGCAGGCGGGCGGGGCGGTGGGAGAGCTGTTCAGCCAAGGCCAGGGCGGCACTTTCGGCGATGCCGTAACAGCCGGTATGGGCAAACGCGACCGCAGATCTATGACTGAGGCGCGGTTCAAACACCGCCAATTGCGTTGCGCTGAAACACTGCAACGGCAGGTTCAATACTTGCGCCAGGGCAAGCAGCCCCGGTTCATCGCGCTTGCGGTCGATACTGGCCAGCGCGGTGATGCGCTGGCGCTCGATACCGCCCTCGGCAAGGGCGGCGTCAAACAGGCCGAGCAGGGTGTGAACATCACACCCGCGCTGGCAACCCAGCCCTACCACCAGCGTCATGCCGAGTATTGATCGTCGCGATTGCGGCGAAACAGCCAGGCGCTGATCAGGCCCAGTGCCAGCCAGAAGGCGACGTTGGTCAGTTGCGAGGCAATCTTGAACTGGGCTTCCAATGCTTCTGGAGCCAGCATCGAATGCACTTCAGGTTGCGGCGCGCCGATCACATGCGGCACGGCCAGGATCGCCACGCCCAGCACTTTGAGCAGCCAGTTGCGACCAAACACCAGCAGCGCGATACCCGCAGCCGTGGACGCCGCAGTACCGACCCACCAGATCTGCCGCTGCGCCAGGTCGGCGGCAGCGGTGCCCGGCAACTCCGGTGGCAGGCCCAGGGTCGGTGCCAGTACAAACGTCGCGTAACCGGCCAAGCCCCACAGCAGCCCTTGAGCGGTGCGGGTTGGCGCGCGCAACGTGTAAAGGCCGGCCAGCATCAATGCGAAACCGACCGCAACCACCAAGTTACCGCCAGTGGTGGACAGCACGCGCTGCCAGCCGTTTTCCGGCTCCCAGGCTTCGGCGTCGTGGGTGTGAGCGGCGGCGCCTTCAGCGTGTACATGGGGCACGACCTCGGCAGCGGCAGGGGCGTTTTCAAAGGTTTCCGCCTGCAGAATCAGCGGGGCGACCCAGAAACTTTGCAGCAGGGTCAGCAGCAGGGCGGCGAGCAAGCCGGTGAAACCTGCGGTTTGGGCGATACGCTTGATCATGTCGGCAGGTCTCAGTGGCACGGGAACGCGGCGCTGTGGCGGGTATCGTGGGCAGCGTTGTGCACCGCCTCGATATGCGAGAAACCGGCGAAATACACCAGGCACGCGCCGAGGATCGACGCACCGATAGCGGCGGTCAGGCGTTGGCTCAGGGTGGCGGTGCTACTGGCGGAGTGCGAGGTGCTGCTGATGATCGACATGGGCGCGTCCCTTCGGGTTTCGGGGTGAAACGAGCGCATGAAAACCCTGCGAGCCGGGCACGCAGGGTTCTGAACAGCGCCCGCCCACCGCGGGTTTGTTATCTGAATTTTTTCGGGCCGGTCTCCGGGCTTGCGAGGGACGCTGGGTCTAAAAGCATCGCCTTCCCATGCCGTACAGGCACAGTGGTTATGACGCTTCGCTCGCTTACCGTTGCGGGGGCAGCACCGGACTTCTTATGTGCAGGCATAAGTCACCGGTTTCCCGTTTCACCCTGTGAAGGGCACCCGAAACAAGGTGTGTAGGAGAGCATGGGGGTGGGAGGGGAGTCAAATGGGATGTCTGGTGTACATATCCGTTGCTGCGGTCACGGCGGCTGGCGGTTCTACTCTTACAGCGGGTCACTTTTGGCAAACGCCCGGAATGCCGGCCCAGCCAAAAGTAACCCAAAGGTCTTTACCCCACCACTCGGGGCCTCGCCTGCGTTCGGCCAGCGTGGTTGACGGGGCTTGTCAGATCAAAAGCAGAGCAACACATGATCCATCTGATCCACTGAGATCCAAATGTGGGAGCGGGCTTG
>NZ_JANLOF010000055.1:0-131015 GCF_025466135.1 Pseudomonas sp. 14P_5.3_Bac1
CCCCCCCCCCCCCGCTCCCACTCAAGCCTGCTCCCACTTTTGATTTGCGGTGTTTGTGGCCGTGCGTGAATTCTGCAACGCGTAGCCCCTGTGGCTGGATCGCAAATACGCGAGTCAGTCGCTCAACAACGGCAGCGTCACCACAAACTCACTGCCCTTGCCCTTGCCCTCGCTTTTGGCGGTGACCTTGCCGCCATGCGCTTCAACCAGCTCGCGCACCACCGTAAGCCCGATCCCCAGGCCCGAGCCGTTGAAGCCGATGGCGTGTTCATCCTGCACGTAAGGGTCAAAGATCAGCGGCAGCGCCTTGGCCGAAACGCCAATACCGTTGTCACAAATGCTGATCCGCAGCGCGTCCGTCGCGGTCACAGCCAGCACAATCGAGCCGCCCACCGGCGTGTACTTGGCTGCGTTGGCCAGCAGGTTATGCAGAATCTGCGCAAGGCGCCCAGGGTCTCCGCTCACCATCACTTGGCCGTCAGGCAGGTGGGCCTCAAATTGCTGCTTCTTCGCCCGCATCACCGGGCCGCAGGCATCAATGGCACTTCTGAGGATTTGCAGGATGTCCACATCGCGTCGTTCGATGCGCAGCTTGCCCGTGCTGACGCGGGACACGTCCAGCAAGTCGTCGACCAACTGTGAAATATGCTGCACCTGACTTTCAATCAGCTCACGCATGCGCGGCAGCTGGTCGCTGGGCAGGCGAACCATGCGCTCGGCGATCATGCTGATCGGCGTCAATGGGTTGCGCAGCTCATGCGCCACCATCGCCAGGATGCTTTTCTGCTGGCCCAGCGCGCGCTCGGCCGTGGCCTGCAAGTCTTGAGCACTGAGCGCCGCGATCACCAGCTGCGCATTCGCCTCGCGAAGCTCCTGGTAAAGGCGTTGTTCCTCCAGGGGCGGCGGGGTTGCGGCGTCCGACTGAGCAAGCAGGATCGCCAGCACCAGCTGCTGATTGGCCTCGATCACCTGCTCGACGTGCTGGGTATCCACCAGACGGCTGCTGGCGTCAGTCAGTTGCTGCTGCAGGGCGGCCAGCACTGCACGCGCCTCAACGGTTTTTTGGCCAATGAGGAACAGCTCGTGAGCCGCCGTGGTCAGCTCACTGTCAGGCTTGCCGTCGCCGCCACTCACGAGTCGGGCTCACACATGTTTGGTTTCCGCCAAAGCTTGTCGGGTCGGTCGGCCGCCCAACAGCCCCTCCTGCTCCGGCAGCATGTCGCGAATCTGCAGGCCGTTATCGTCGATGTGGTACTGGCGCAGTTGGTCGGAGTGGGCGCTGGCGCGCACTTTGACCACGGCCATGATGCGCAGTAACCGGCTTTGTACTTCGATATAGCGCTGCACGATGATCGCGTCGGTCAGAAACGCGGTGCCATAAGGGCTGAAGCGCAGGTCGGTGTAACGGTCTTCGAGCTCCGAGGTCATCAACACGCTGACCCCAACGGCGGTCAGCGCAGTGACCATGCGTGACAGCGACTCGCGAAAATCCGCACGGAAGGTAGGCGCCAACGCCAGCTCAAAGCCTGACAGCGAGTCAATCACCACACGGGTGGCTTTCAACCGGCTGATTTCACTGAGCAGCAGTTGCACGATTTCGTCGATGGACAGGTCCGGCGCGCGGCTGTCCACCAGACTGACTTTCCCGCTCTTGATCAACTCGGCCAACTGAGGGTTCTGCGAATGGTTGGGCCGTTGCTCGAACGCCGCAATCACCCCGGTTTCGCCGTTGCGCACGCCTTCAGCGAGGAAGGTCGCCGCCAGGATGCTCTTGCCCGATCCGGACGGGCCGGCCACCAATAGCGAATAACCACGAGGCAGGCCGCCGCCGAGCATCTCATCAAGCGCCGGCACGCCCATTTTCAGGCGGGTGATCGGGAACGTCGACGGCGCTTCAACCAAACGGTTGACGGCGGCCGGCGGGAACACCTTGACCCCCGAGGTGGCAATACGAAAGGTGTGCAGCCCCGGCAAGGTCGGTTGGCCGCGCATCTTCATGATTTCCATCTTGCGCACCATCGAATTGCGCTCAACGCTCTGGCGCAGCCAGATCAGGCCATCGGCCACGGTGAAAATCGGATTAGTGTCCGTCTCGGTGAAATATTCGCCGATCAGGAAGGTGGTCGCCTGCCACGTGGTCATCAACATGCCCAACTGCTGGATGAACTGCGGCAGGTTGTTGTTCGGGTTGTGCTGCGTCTGACTGGCCAGCACCACGGAGCGGAAGGAATCGACAAACACCAGCGACGGCGAATGCGCCTCGACCTCGCTGACAATGCGCCGCAATACCTCGTCCAGGTCGCCCGCCAGGGTGTCGTCCGCCAGGTTTATATAACGAATCGACCGGTTGATGGCGGCGTCGTCGAAAAAATCGAATTGCTGCTGATAGCGCAGCATCTTCAGCGGCGGCTCACCGAGCACGGTAAAGAACAGCGCCGGACGCTCCGGCGTGGCCAGCGCAAACATCATCTGGTGCGCGAGGGTGGTTTTGCCGCAGCCTGGCGGGCCGGCGATCAGGTTGAACGAAAACTCCGGCAGGCCACCGCCCAGTACCTCGTCCAGTCCTGGCACACCCGTGGCCAGGCGGTTGATAGTCACTTTGGTGCTCATGGCGAAATTTCCTGCGAAGAGGTGTCGCTCGAAGAAGGCTGCCACACGCCAACCAGCAGACGTGCGGTGAGTGAAGGCCCGATCAGCGTGGTCAGAAGCTCGTAGAGGGTAGTCAGCAACACCTCACCGAAAAACAGCGCATCGGTTTCGTTCTGCTCGACGAGTACGGATTTGAGGGCAATCAAGTCCATCGCGGCCGGCACACTGTCATAGGTGGCGGCCAGGCGTGGATGGGTCGAGACGCACAGATGGAAGCTGCGACGGTACAGCGCGGCAACGCCTTGCTGGCCGATGACGGGCGCCAGTGCTGCGCCCACATCCTGCAAAATCGAAACAACCGCCGCGGCGATGCTTGCAGTGTCAGCCTGCGGACCAACACGGTGCGCCAGAGAAGCTACGATCCGGCGGCTCTCTTCGCTAAGCGTGGGCATGTCTGACTAATATCTGATGAACAGAGACTGATGGTACACCCTATATCCGCAGATAGAGACCCCCGGCGGCCTGCCAATTGCGCGTGGACAGGCTCCCCCTTGCGGGCATGATCGACTACCATACCGCGCCGGTTCCCACACGGGACTAATAGGGAATCCGAAGCGCGTTCATTGCGCCAATCGGAACTGCCCCCGCAACTGTAGGTGCTGAGCCTGCTCCACATCGCCACTGGGCATTGCCCGGGAAGGCCGGAGCGTGGCGACGACGCATCAGTCAGGAGACCTGCCGGCCCAGCAAAATCACTAACCGGCGGGGTGTCCGGGAAGTACCTCCGCGCCCTGCGATGCCCGCAGCGCTCCAGGGTGTATTTCCGAGCCGTACCTCCCCAGTTCCACGTAAGGTTCACCCGGAGATTGCCCGATGTTGCCACGCGTTACCGCCCTGATCACCGCCCTGGGCTTTTGTGCCCTGGCCCAAGCGGCGCCCACTCACTACCCGCTGACGGTGCAGAACTGCGGCAGCACCCTGACCTTTGAGCAGGCGCCTGCGCGCACGGTGACCATCGGCCAGGCCGCCACCGAGATGCTTTACGCCTTGGGCGTGGGCGACAAAGTGGTCGGCACCTCGCTGTGGTTCAACAACGTATTGCCGCAATTCAAGGCGCAGAACGACGCCATTGAGCGCCTGGCCAACAACGAACCCAGCTTCGAAGCGGTGATCGCCAAGCGCCCGCAACTGGTGGCGGCCGAGCTGGAATGGGTGGTGGGCCCGCAAGGCGTGGTCGGCACCCGCGAGCAGTTTCACGAGCTGAAGATCCCCACCTACCTGCTGCCCTCCGACTGCGAAGCCAAGGACAACCTGGTGGGCGCCGACGGCACGCGGCTGGAGCCGTTTCGCGTCGAGACCGTCTATAAAAGCATCAGCCAACTGGCCGAGATTTTCGACGTACAGGCGCGCGGCCAACAATTGAACGACGAGCTCAAGGCGCGCCTGGCCAAATCCATTGCCACCGCCCACAGCAAAGGTCTCAAGCAGGCCAGCGCATTGGTGTGGTTCTCCAGCTCGGAAATGGCCAGCGACCCGTACGTGGCCGGCCACAAGGGCGTGCCCGAATTCATGCTCCAAACCCTGGGCCTGCACAACGTGGTGCAGTCCGATGAAGAGTGGCCCGCCGTCGGCTGGGAGACCATTGCCAAGGCCAACCCGACCTTTCTGGTGATCGCGCGCATGGACCGGCGCCGCTACCCGGCCGACGACCATGAAAAGAAACTCGCCTTCCTGCGCAGTGACCCGGTGACGCGCAACATGGACGCGGTGAAAAACAACCGCATCATCATCCTCGACGCCCTGGCATTGCAGGCCAGCGTGCGCACGTTCGATGGCCTGGAACAGCTGGCCGGCGCCATCGACGGCTACGACCTGCGCAAATGATGCGTACCCTTCTCGCACTGGCGCTGCTGTTGCTCGCCGTGCTCGCCGGGGTGGCCATCGGCGAAACCGCCATCGCGCCGCAGGTGGTGTTGCAAGTGCTTGCCAACAAACTGTGGGCAGCCGGTTATGCGCTTGACCCAATCGACGAAGGCGTGGTGTGGAATTACCGCCTGACCCGCGCCCTGGTCGCCGCCGCGTGCGGTGCCGGGTTGGCCACGTGCGGGGTGATCTTGCAGTCGCTGTTGCGTAACCCGTTGGCCGATCCTTATCTGCTGGGCATCAGCGCCGGCGCCTCGACCGGCGCGGTATTGGTGGCGCTGATCGGCATCGGCGGCGGGCTGGTTTCGCTGTCGGCAGGCGCGTTTGTCGGCGCCATGGCGGCCTTTGCGCTGGTGATTCTGCTGGCGCGCGCCAGCGGCTCGGCGAGCGGCACCGGCCAGATCATCCTCGCCGGCATCGCCGGGTCACAGCTGTTCAACGCCCTCACGGCGTTCCTGATCACCAAGTCCGCAAGCTCCGAGCAGGCACGCGGCATTATGTTCTGGCTGCTGGGCAACCTCAGCGGGGTGCGCTGGCCGTCGGTGTGGCTGGCGGTGCCGGTGACCGTCGCAGGCCTGGCGGTGTGCCTGTGGCACCGCCGCGCGCTGGACGCGTTCACCTTCGGCACCGACTCGGCGGCCTCGCTGGGCATTCCAGTGCGCCGCGTGCAGTTTGTGCTGGTGGGCTGTGCGGCGCTGGTGACGGCGGTGATGGTGTCGATTGTCGGCTCCATTGGCTTTGTCGGGCTGGTGATTCCGCATGCCGTGCGCCTGCTGGTCGGTACCGGGCATTCACGCCTGCTGCCGGCCAGCGCCTTGGGCGGCGCGCTGTTTTTGATAGCCGCCGACGTGCTCTCGCGCACGCTGATCAAGGGCCAGGTGATTCCGGTCGGCGTGGTTACCGCGCTGGTCGGCGCGCCGGTGTTTGCATTGATCCTGATCGGCCGGAGAAACGCGCGATGACGGTGCTCAGTTGCACAGGGCTGGGGTTCAAAGTGCGCGACGCCGAGTTGCTGCGCGATATCCACCTTGACGTTCAGCAGGGTGAAACCTTGGGCATTGTCGGGCCGAACGGTTCCGGCAAGTCCACCCTGCTCAAACTGCTCGCCGGTTTGCGTGCACCGGCGTCCGGTGAAGTGCTGTTGGGCGGCCAGCACTTGGGCCGCCTATCCCGGCGCGCCATCGCGCAGCAACTGGCCGTGGTGGAACAGCAGGCTGATACCGACGACGCCATCCGCGTGTTCGACGCCGTGGCGCTGGGCCGCACGCCCTGGCTGTCGGCGCTGAGCCCCTGGTCTGAAGAAGACGACGCCATCGTGCGCCAGGCGCTGCACGACGTGGACGCCACCCACCTGAGCAAACGCGCATGGCGCAGCCTTTCGGGCGGCGAACGCCAACGCGTGCACATCGCCCGTGCCCTGGCGCAACGGCCGCAGATTCTGCTGCTGGATGAGCCGACCAATCACTTGGATATCCAGCATCAACTGGCGATCTTGAAGGGCGTGCAGGCCTTGCCGGTGACCACGTTGATTGCGCTGCATGACCTCAACCAGGCGCTGACCTGTGATCGTTTGGCTGTGCTGGACCGCGGGCGGCTGGTGGCGCTGGGCCCGCCACTGGAGGTGCTGACGCCGCAGCGATTGCAAGAGACATTCGGGGTACAGGCGCACTACCTGACGGACCCGTTTGACGGCGCGCAGATCCTGCGGTTGCGCTCGAACTGACTGGCTGAACGCCGTTAAAATGTGGGAGCTGGCTTGCCTGCGATGGCGGTGGGTCAGCCGACTGTTGTATCACTGACACACCGCCTTCGCGGGCAAGCCCGCTCCCACAGTTTGACCGAGTTCATCTGCCAGTGCCGCACTGCTTTGCTTTTCTGTGGGAGCTGGCTTGCCTGCGATGCAGACACCTCGGTCTATCAGGGACACACAGTTGATGCCATCGCAGGCAAGCCAGCTCCCACAGTTGATTGAGTTCAGCTTCCAGAATCAGGTCGGCTGCCCGGGGTCCTTGAAGCAGCTACAGCGACCGCTGCATATGCGTCGTCCGCCAAACCGGGTCCGCCTCGACATCAACAATTTCAAACCCTTGCCGAAGCCAAAAATCAATCGCGCCAGCAAGAAACGGATGAGTATGCAGGTAAACCATCTCCACCCCCTCCCCCCGCGCCTTCGCCTCCAGCGCGCCGTACAACTCACCCGCCAACCCGAATCGGCGCAACGCCGGCGCCACAAACAGGCGCACCACCTCCACCGTCTTGAGGCCCTGGTAATTCAACTGGGAGAAGCGCCCGTCGTAGGGCACATAGCCGATGGCCGCAACAATTTGGCCATCAACGCGGGCGATCAGGAACTGGCCGTCGCCATGAACATACACCGCTTCAAATCGCGCCAGATCGTCCGGCATGCCGGCTGCGCTGAGCTTGGGGAAAAGCTCGCTGCGAGCCTCAAGGACAAAGTCCAGCACTGCTGGAATGTCGTCGCAGGTCACGTCCTGAATGACCGGTCGCTCGTTCATACAACTTTGATCTGGCTGATCCCTACCACCTGCGCCTGCTCCAGAATCTCCTCGGGCGTCGCATCCGCAGGCGGCAGGATCAACCCATTCTCCGCATCGCCAAAATGCAATTGCAGTAAATGCATCGCCGCCTCGTGCACGGGCAGTTCAGGCTGTTTGAGTTCAAACACGTGGGTGCGGGGCTCGTCGTTGAAGAGGTAGTTCAGGGTGTATTTGCGCATGGTGGCATCCTTGTGATGGGAGTAAGCAACTGCATATCCTGACCTACCGATCAGGTTTCAAGTTCAACCGGGTGAGGCGCCTAACCCCCGCAGATGCTACTCAGCCGACCTTACACCCGCTCTATCCGCCCCGAATAACAGCCTTGCTTGGCGTTGTGAACATGGATGTAACCGACCGCTGGGTTGGCCAACATTCGCTCGATCACCGGCTCTATCTCCTGCCCCGGCGCGACATCGGCCTCCAGTAGCATGCCGTCCTCAGAAAACGCCCGAAGAGACAGCAGCCGGATTCGCATCACCTCAGGCACTTGATTCACCGCATCGTAGGCCTGCGTCGCGCCCTCTCGAACGAATATTGCGTGCGAGGCGCGGTAGGGTGAGTTCGCGGGTTGGCTGACGTGATTGAGCAACAACATACTCTGCCCGACCTCGGCGTCCTTCATCTCTATGCGGTCAGGAAAGCCTGGCTGACAGTCGACATAGCAACGCTTGATGCCACGCGAGGCGAGTTCGTCATCGGGCAACCCAAACAAGCTGGAAAAAGGTTCGGGGGCAAGCCCGGTAATTCGAAAGTTCATGATAGAGGCCTCTCAGGGTAGGCACCTATCAGGCGATACCCGCGGCATCATGCACTATCCGATTCTTGCGCCGAGATTCACCCGCACAGGGTGCTCATGCATTGTCCCGCACGTAGCGAAGATAACCGTTGGCCGCCGTCCCCACACAAACAAATCCCGCGTGCTCATACAGCAGCCGGGCAGGGTTATCTGGCCGTACGTGCAACCTCAGTTGATTGAAGCCACTCTGTTTGGCCTTGAGCGCATAAGCGTCCAGCAGCGCCCGGCCCACCCCGTTGCGCCGGCAGGCCTCGCTGACATTGAGGGTGTACAGCTCGGCGGCGCCTTGCTCGGGCGCCCATAACGAGTAGCCCGCAAACTGCCCATCAAGCATCGCGACGGTCAGCCGGTCAAAGTTGTCTGCCCAGAGGGTGAGGTGTCGCTCAAGTTGCAGCCGCCATGCGGATTCATGCGCAGGCTCCCAACACTGGATGTAGGCTTGCTCGCCCCGGTAGATCGATGGCAGGTCGGTCACAGCGGCCGGCCTGAGTGTTACGCGAGAATCACACATTGCACCGCCCTTGATGACTGACGATCTGGACGCGTGAGATTACCTGCCTTGCTGCAAAAAAGGGATTTCATCTTCTTCGCCAACCGCTCTGCTAGCATCCGCGCCAGCCCACCACGGAGTCGCCCCTATGCTACGGATTGCAGCCTGCACCCTCCTCGCCAGCTTGTGCGCCCCATCGGCCCTGGCCGAACAACGCCTGCAGTGCGCCGACGCCACGGTGACGATCGGCGTGGACGCGACGTTGCCCTTGCTGACCAGCGAAAGCGCTGAAGTTTTCCTGCGCGTAGAACGCGGCCCGCGTGCAACGCTGCTGCGCTACTACAGCATCGACTTCATCGGCGGCGCGTGCGACTCCGACGCCAATGGCGAGCCGCGCATCGTCTACCAGGCCGTGTGCAACGGAACAGCCTGCCACACCCTGTCGAATTGGGGCGTCATCAACCCCGTGACCTTGCAGGTGCTGCTGATACCCGCCGATGACAGCCTGGAGCCCGCCACGCGCCTGCTCGGGCATCGGCCAGCGCTTACGGCTGCGCCGTTGAATGTGAGTGTGGAGGCGCATCGATTGGGGTTGGCGACGCCTTGATGCGAGCCGTGATCCACGCTCGGCTATGCAACAGCACCGCCTGCGCCATCGCCACCGGAAAATGAATAAACCCGTGGGCTGACTCCGGTAGCAGATGGGCTTCAACCTCCGCCACCGCTGCCCATCGCTCAGCGAGATGAAGCGTGTCGTCCTTGAGCGGGTCCAACTCCCCCACAAACATCAACGCCGGCGGCAAACCTGTCAGGTCGCCATACAACGGTGACAACGGCGGTTGCCGACGTTGTTCATCACTCAACCCCGGCGTGAGCATGCGCAGCGCCTCGACCATTCCCGGCCCGTCCAGCAACAATGTCTCCGGCCCCGCCGTGCGCACGCTCGGTGTGCCAGTCAAGTCGTATACGCCGTAGTACAACACCGCACCGCGCACGCGCTTGAGCAAATCCGGCCATTGCTTCAGCGCCAGCAAGGTTGCCGCCGCCAGATGCCCACCGGCGGACTCACCCACGACAAACACCGGCAAATCGGCAAACTCGTCACTGCTGAGCAGCCAACGCGCCGCATTCAGGCAGTCTTCCATCAGCCCCTCAACCGGCGTGTCGACCGCCAGCCGATAATCCACCGACACCACCGCCACGCCACACGCCTGCACCATGCCCAGGTTCAGGTCGTCGTCCATCTGCGCATTGCCGATCACCCAGCCGCCGCCGTGGATATCCAGCACCACGCCTTTGGTTTTCCCCTCGGGCCGCAGGATGCGTACGGGCACCGAGCCGACCCTTCGGGTTTCGGCCACAGGCGCTTTCTTGAGGGCTTGGCTGACCCGCAACAGCGCCTGAATCACACGCGGCGTGACGCGGTTGCGGATTTTAAAGCGCGGCATCCAGGCAAGCTTCTTGTTGAAGTCGCGCATCTGCTCCAGCTCAGGCTCGCTGGCAGGCCACGGTGTGTAGGCCATCAGCGATTGTTCCGCAAAATCGAGAAATTCAACGCCGCCGCCACACTCAGCCACGCCAGGTACGGGAACAGGATCAACCCGGTGATCAAGTCCAACCGCAACGCCATCACCACCAACGCCGCTACTACGAGCCACAGCAGCACGATCACCACCATCCCGGCGAAGAGGTTATGCGCGCCGAAAAACACCGGCGTCCACAGCGAGTTCAGCGCAATCTGCGCCGCCCACAAGCCCAGGGCCAATTGGCTGCCGGGGATCATCGTCAGGCGATAGCCCGCCCACGCTAGCAGCAGGTAGATGACCGTCCAGGCCACCGGAAACAGCCAATTGGGTGGGGTGAAGCTGGGTTTGACCAGGCTTTCGTACCACTGGCCGGGCTTGAAAATAACGCCGGTGCTGGCGGCCGCGGCGCAGGCGATGAGGAAAATCAGGAAGATCATGGGCAATCCACTCTCAGGGTTCATTTGAAGATAGGACGCATGGGGAGCCGGTAAAAGTTCACAAATCCTCCGGCGCCACGATCTTCAGCCAAGGCCAGCGCGCTTGATAACTGCGGGCCTTGGCGGCGAACAACTCAGGCTCCGGGTGCAGCGGGTTGATGCGCAACACGCCCTGCTCCACATCCGCTAAGCCATAGGGCGCATACACCTCGCCGGTGTCGATCTCCAGCCCGATGCAGGTGCCCGCCACCAGGTAACGGTCCACGCCCTGTTTAGCCGAGTGCAACTGTGGATAAGGCCGACCAAAACGCTCGCCGTACCAAAGGTGCACCCGTGCCTGGTTCTTGACCTCGACGTTGACGCCCAAATCCTCAAACAGCCGTTCGGCGGCGCGGATCACCTTGTCCTCCGCTTCGTAGGACAGATCCGTGTCGAAGTAAAAGACGTCGTAGTCCTTTACGCCCTGCGCCGCAGGCAAGTTTGACTGATGGTTCCATACGGCCTGGAACAGGCAGCCCGCCGTGAGCATGCACTGCTCCACACCGAGGTCGGGCAGGCGCGCGGTGATCTGGGCGTTGATGGGGTTGGCCATGGCCAGGTCGAGCAGGGTGTTGACGGTCAATGTCATGGTTAATCCTTGGGTGTTCAGTGCGGCTCAAGCCACCGCCCCTACACGACTGGCGGGAGGGTTTCGTGACGGCAATATTTCTATACACTTTGCCCGCCCGCCACCAATCGTCAAGGATAAAACGATGCGAATCAGAGAAATGGCCCTCATCACCGCCGCCGCGTTGCTGCTCACCGCCTGCAGCGACAGCCCATCGGACGCCGAGATTCAAGCCGCGCTGCAACCCAAGCTGGAAGGGGCTTCCTGCGTAAAGGCGGCGATGTTCAACAGCTTCCCGGTGACCTTGAGTGACAGCGTCATGAGCGGCACCTCCAGCGCCAACCAGCCGGCCTTCGATGCGCTGACCAACGCCGGCCTGCTGGCCAAAAGCGACAAAACCTACACCCTCACCGACGCCGGCCGCGCCGCCTACGTGCAGCAGGAATCCGGGTTCTGCTACGCCCAGGGCTATGAAATCGCCAAGGTCCAGAACATTGCCGCCAACACCAACCCCATGGGCGACGCCGTGGACAAATCCTGGGTGGTAACCGTCGACATTCGCCAGAAAACCATCGCCGACTGGGCCAACACCCCGGCGATTGAAAAACTGGCCCGCAACCCGGAAAACCTCTCCGAAGTGCCAAAGACCTACCACGTGGTGGTCGGGCGTTTGAAGGGCGAGCAAACGCTGAAGCTGATCGACCCACGGTTTTCGATCATGCGTGGGGTTGGGGTGAATCAGGCGTTTTAAACCCGGCACGCTTGTGGCAAGCAGGCTTGTTGTGGCTTGAGTGCTTGTTGTGGCGAGCAGGCTTGCCCTGCGCTGGAGTGCGCAGCGCTCCCAACCCAGCCACCGCGGTCCAACAGTAAAACTCGGTCGCCTGTTTGCAGGGGCCGCTTCGCACCCCAACGCAGGGCAAGCCTGCTCGCCACAAAAGGAGTTTCCTCAGCCTGGGACATTGCGAACGGCCCGCAGCACCTTGCCCCATTGCCTACGCGTGCGTCAGAATCCGCCGGCTTGTGCGCTGGGGTGGCCGTCTCTAAGGTGGCTCGGTCGCTGAATGTTCAGTGATCGGGTTTAGTAGCCTGAGTTGGGTATTGAAAAGTGCATGAGCTTCATCAATCAGACATTGCGTCTGTGCTTGATGGTGGCTGTGCGTAGGGCGTCTTCGGGCGCGCCGGCTTTGATATCCACCGGTCTACTAACCTGCGCACAGCTGCCACCTTTTCGTTTAGTAGCGAAAGGATGGCGGCCAAAACCAGGATATCGTTATGACTCAAGCAAAAACTGACTCAACCACCCTCTTCACCGTCGTCCCCGACGCCAGCACCGAAACCCTCATCACCAACAGCTACGAAACCTTCACCAGCGTCAGCACCCTGCTGCTCGACCTGTCCGAAGACCTGTGCGGCAAACACCGCGACATCGCCCTGGCCATCCACCAACTGAGCGAACTGGGCGTGCTGCTCACGGCCAAATTGCTCGACCGTGAAGCGCCTTGCCCTGGCTGACCCACAGCCCACGGCAGCGCCGCTGAGGGCGCTGCCTTCAATTAACCCCAGGGAACGAATCAACGTACTGAATGGTGAAGTCTGGAAAGGAGTCAACAATCTGGATCTTGTAGTCGGGGAAGCTCTCGACTGTTTTCCACTTACCGGCCGAATCGGGAAAACTGCTCACCTGTTTTACCTTAAGGTCAGGGAAACTGTTTACCACCTTGACCTTATAGTCCGGGAAGCTACTGACAAACTTGATGTTGCCGTAAATCTTTGACACATCAACAGTCGTATCCGCTTGAGCGCCGAAGGCACACGCCAGCAGCAGTGACGCGAGAGCAACTTTGAACATGACAGCCTCATCCTGAGAAATAAAAAGGCGCCCAGTTTAACGACCTGCGCGCACAACGTCCTGTAGTGCTGGGTTCTTAACCCTTCAACTCACCCGCGCGGTTACTCGCCGCATCGTCGTAAGCCACATACAACGACTCGGCGATCTGGCTTTTGATGGCTTTGGTGGCTTCCAGCCCCAACACAAACCCTTCAGCCTTGCCGCCAGCGCGGTTGAGTTCTTCGTGGGTGGAAGCGCCGGTGATGGCGTCGAGCAGCTTGATGGCGTGAGGGCCTACGCCTTTGGGGAGGGAGATTTGGTCGATGGACATGGCGATACCTTGAGAAAAAATGATCGGGAGCGCATGGACCACTGCCGGGGGATGCCATGGTAGACCGGTTGGCGGGGAAAGGGGCGCTTTCGGGCCAGAAGCGGACTCTCAAATTTGTCTACGATACCTGGGTCACTTCACTTTCCCCCTTAGTTACCCACGGCATTAACGGGTGAAGGCGGCTCAATAGCGCGTGCGCGATTCAGCCCCTTCAAAAATGAGCGTGCCCGTTCATGCGCGCAGACTGGGAAGACAAAGATGTATAAGTCCGGTCATTAGTGGGGAATCTCGTCAGGGCCTAGGATTCTTGACGTAGCGCATGACGACGAAACAGGCGATCAGAATCAGCGGTGCGATGGAAAGCATCCCCATGTACGTGGAACCGGACAGATCGTTGATCTTGCCCACCATCACAGGTGCAACGATGCCGCTCAATTGACCGATGGAGTTGATTGCAGCAGTCCCAGTAGCGATTGCCAGACCGGAGAATGTCGATTGTGGGATAGTCCAGAAAATCGGAATCGCAATAAAGGTGCCCGCGGTAGCGAGTACGAGTGCTGCCATCATGGTCCATGAAGAGTCGGAAAATAGGCAGGCTAGCAGGTAGCCGACTGCCGCCGCCATCAGGCACAGAACAAGATAAATCTTACGCTCACCGGTACGATCGGAACGCCGGGTCAGCCATATCATGCCGATACACGCCACGATGTACGGCAGCGCGGAAAGCATCCCTACCCAGAACAAGCTCTGCACACCAGAGGATTTGATCAGATGTGGCATCCAGAAGTTGAGGCCATAGGAAGCGGTCTTAATCACAAAGTAAATAAACGCCATGATTGCAACTTCCCGCGTCAGCAACACACGCCACAGGGCCCCCAATATCGGCTTCTGATTGACTTTGTCATGCGCCAGATTAGCCGCCAGCAAATCCTTTTCGCTACGGCTTAACCATTTGGCCGACTCGATGTCTCGGTCCAGTTTCCACAGCACTAGCAGGCCAAGTACTACACAAGGCAGTCCGGACATCAGAAACAGCCAGTGCCAGCCAGCCAGACCGAACACGCCATCCATCGTTCCCAATAGAATCCCCGCGGCCGGCCCCCCGACAGCGCCTGCAAGAGGCACTGCGAGGAACCAGAGGCCATTCATTTTCGCCAAGTGCTTCTTGGGAAACCAGCACGCCAAGTAGAACAGGATCGCTGGGCCAAAACCGGCTTCCATGACGCCGATCAGAAATCGCAGAAAGTACAGGGTGTATTGCGTGTAGGCGAACATCAACGCCGCCGTCGCCAACCCCCAGGAAATCATTATTCGGCATATCCAAGCAGGCGCACCATAGCGCTTGAGCCCAAGGCTGCTGGGGACTTCGAATAGCACATAGCCGAAGAAAAACATGCTTGCGGCCAGACCGTACGCCGCGTCGGACAAACCCAATTCTTGTTGCATCTGGGTCTTGGCGAAGCTGATGTTGATCCGGTCAAAATAAGAAAAAAGAAAGCAGATAATGGCCAGCGGCATAATTCGCCAGGCCACACGCCTATAAAGCAACAGCTCATTAATCGTTTCTTCGCTGCGCGCAAGCGCGATATCAGTCGTCATGGCGACCATGATGTTTCTCCATTGTTGTAATTATTGGAGAGAGGCAAGGCCCTTCAGAAACCCTGCTCAACGGGTTCAGCTGACTAGAATCAGTTTGTTCCTGTAAGCCTGACCTCTGACGACATAGTCGGCGGCGTTTCGGTGCATGTTGGCAATCGCTTCAGGCGTCAGTTCGCGCACGACTTTGGCAGGTGCGCCGAGAATAAGTGAGTTGTCCGGGAACACCTTGCCTTCGGTGACAATGGCTCCGGCACCGACCAGGCAATTTTTGCCGATGACCGCCCCATTGAGCACAACTGCCTGAATCCCAATCAGTGCTCCGTCGCCGATGGTGCAACCGTGCAACATAGCTTGGTGACCGATGGTGACGCCCTCGCCCACCGTCAGCGCAAATCCCGGGTCGGCATGCAGCACCGCACCCTCCTGCACATTGCTATGTTGACCGATGCAAATCGGCTCGTTATCACCACGCAGGACAGCCTGGGGCCAGACACTGACGCCCTGCGCCAGCGTGACATTGCCGATGACGGTAGCGTCTTGCGCGACGAAGGTTTCAGCGTGGATGGTGGGGATAAGCGTGTCATATTGATAGATAGCCATGGCAACTTATCCTTAGGCCTGAGTATCAGTTTTCAGAACACCGGCAGCACACAGCTGGGCAATGTGTTCGTCGCTGTAGCCCAGTTCACGCATGACTGTGTGGGTGTGCTCGCCGACGCGTGGAATAGATCGACGGGGTTGCAGACGCTCGCCATCCAGGGACAACGGCAGCAATGGCATGGCGGTGAACGATCCGTCTTCGAGTTCAAGATTTGCCAGGCCGCCGCTTTGCAGCAGATGAGGATCTTCGAACAGTTCCTCGGGCCGTCGAATCGGCGCAAACGGAATACTGTTGGCCTCAAGTTCCAGGGCAAACGCTTGAGCGTCCATGCTGGCAAAGACTTCAGCCAAGTGAGCCAACAGACGTGGCCGCTGCAGCACGCGATCATTGTTGGTAGCAAGGGTCTGGTCGTCCAGCAATGTGGTCTGGCCCAGCAATTGACACAAGGCGGTCCACTGACCTTCACCTGTGGCGGCGACGAACATCTGCTCCCCATTGGCGAACTCGAATACATCGTAAATGGCCCATGCACTGATACGATTTGGCATCGGTGCAGCCGCTTGGCCGGTCACGGCGTACTGCTGCATATGCTGAGCAGCGAGCAATACGCAGTTTTCGTAAAGCGAGCTTTGCACCTCACGACCGACGCCGGTGACATTACGATCGTTGAGCGCAGCAAGCACACCGATAGCACCGAACATGCCGCCCATGATGTCGTTCACCGAACTGCCGGCACGCAGAGGTCTACCGACCGGGCCGGTCATATAGGCCAGGCCCGCCATCATTTGCACAACTTCATCCAGGGCCAGGCGATTGTCGTAGGGGCCGTTGAGAAAGCCTTTGTGCGAGGCGTAGATAATGCGCGGGTTACGCGCTCGAATCGCCGCGTAACCGAAGCCGAGCTCGCTCATGCGGCCGGGCTTGAAATTCTCGATAAACACGTCAGCGGTGTCGATCAACTCCAGTACCGCATCTCGTCCTTGTTGAGTATTGATATCGATGGCGATGCACTGTTTGTTGCGGTTGAAGGTGCGAAAAAAACCGGCACCGGCGCCCAGCAGACGGCGCGTACCGTCCCCGCGGATCGGCTCAATCTTGATCACCTCGGCACCGAGGTCTCCCAGGATCATTCCGCAGGTCGGGCCCATCACCATGTGAGAAATTTCAACGACGCGAATGCCGTCCAATGGAAGCCTGGACATTAGGTTTCTCCTTGATCGGGTAGGTTCAGACGCGGCCGGCAACTGATGCGTAACTGAGT
The DNA here is from genome assembly GCF_025466135.1 of Pseudomonas sp. 14P_5.3_Bac1. NCBI lineage: Bacteria > Pseudomonadati > Pseudomonadota > Gammaproteobacteria > Pseudomonadales > Pseudomonadaceae > Pseudomonas > Pseudomonas sp. 14P_5.3_Bac1. Next base: position 16,547 of record NZ_JANLOF010000055.1, read on the forward strand.
GGCAGGCCAGCTCGTGCAATGCAGCCGTAGAGCGTCTCGTGCGGCAGTGCTTCGCTCAGCACATTTCGAGAAGCGATCAGTGCTGCCAGGTCGATGCCAGTCTCGTAGCCCATGCTCTGCAGCATGAACACCAGGTCTTCTGTGACCGTATTGCCGGATGCGCCCGGTGCAAACGGACAACCACCCAACCCGGCCAGCGAGGCGTCGAGCTCGGTGATACCTTGCTGAACGGCGACCAGACTATTGGCAAGCGCCAGGCCTCGAGTGTCGTGGAAGTGCACGGCCCTGAGCTTGTCACCCGCGATGGCGCGAACCGCCTGCAAGGTGGTCGCCACTTGGCCAGGATTGGCATAGCCCGTGGTGTCTCCCAAGGACACCAGATCGCAGCCGGCTTGAAGCACATGCCCGGTTAACGCACAGAGATCGCTCAATGGAACATTACCCTGGCGGGTGCAGCCAAAGGCCACAGACATTCCGGCAATCACTTGAACATTGTGCAAGCCAAATTCAGTGCGCAGTTGGCACATTCGCGCCAGCTCTTCGACCATTTCCAACGGCGTACGGCGCACATTGGCCAGGCTATGGGCTGCGCTGACGGATACGGGCGCGATGATACGGTGCGCGCCAGACTCCAGCGCATTGCGACAGCCGCGCAGGTTAGGCGCCAGGACCGTGACAACCAAATCCGGAAAACTTAAGGCATGGGCTACGACTTCTTTGGCATCGGCCATCTGCGGCAACAGTTTGGCGGGAACAAAGGACGCGACCTCCATGTATCGCACACCGGCGGCATAGGCGGCATCGATCCATTGTCGTTTGGCAGATGTCGGCATAGTGGCTTGAAGGCTTTGCAAACCATCACGCATGCCGACTTCATTGATTGTTATTGTTGTCATGAAAAAAGCTCTCACAGTCTGAAACGCAGCTTCAGATTAGAGAGGCATGGATTCAGCAAAAAGACGTCATTTACGCGGTGATCCATCGCCAACCGCGACGGATGCAGTCAGGGGCGGGACGGAAGCGATGTTGCTCGCAAAAGCAAATGATCCAGCAATCGCCTTGCCGACAGCGATAGTGCATCCCGATCACGTACACAGATAACAAACTCACCCAATGCCCAATCATCGGTCAGAGGGATGATCCGCAAGTCAAACAACCGTGCATACCGTTCGACTGCTTCGAGTGGGAATACAGCAAGCCCCAAGCCGAATTGCACCAAGCGAAATGCTGCGTCAAACGACGATACATAGGAGCGAAACCGCAACTCATGGCCCACCTTCGTCGCTTCACTGCGCATGAAGTTATTCAACGTGGCGAAAGCTGACAGCCCCAAGTGATCAAAGGCCAGGGTCTCAACGAATGCAATATTGGTACGATCGGCCAGGGAATGGTTCGCCCCTACGACGACCGCCAGATGATCCCGACGATAGGGCAGAAACTCCAGATCGCCCACGGCCATTGATCGTCGACAAATACCTAAATCAGCATTGCCTTCGGCTACCCCGCGGACCACATCGGGACTGAAACGCTCTTCGATGTCTGCCTGGATTCTTGGGTGCTCGATCATGAAGTCGGACAGTTCTTCCGGTAGGAACTCCATGATTGACGAGATGTTTGCCAACACCCGTACATGTCCTCGGGCGCCTTCAGCGTATTCGCTAAGTTCGCTATCGAGCCGCTCCATAGCCCGCGTTAGAGATCGAGCGTGCCGAAGTAGCGCTAACCCCGCCGGAGTCGCTTCAACCCCGCGTTTGCTGCGGTTAAGCAGCGGCGTACCAAACCGGGCCTCAATATCGGAAATACGCTTACTGACCGCCGACGGCGCAATGAATGCCCGCGCGCTGGCGCGTGCAATCGTGCCCTCTTCACAAACCAGAATGAACAAGTGCAAAGATAAGTGATCCAGGTGCTGCATTACGTCCTTCCTTCAAATCGCAATGTGGCGCGAAGAGACGTATTCCCCGCGTTCAATCTATTGAGGTTTTCGCAAATATTCTGGATATACGCAATCGCCGTGTGAATGGCTTCGGGTTTTCCAGACGCATCGAAAGTCAGCTATTGGTCAAAAGCTGCCCTTCCCGACAACCCGCTACCGAACAAACGCAGATACATACATCATTCCCCAACCCTCCCCACCAACACCCCAAACAACTCCCCCCGCGGCATCTCACTCACCGCAATCCCCGCATTCTCAAACCACGCCTTCCCCGCCTCCGGATGCGGCCCGCTCAGCACCACCACGCCCTTCTCATACCGATACCGCGCCGCCGCCACATCCCCATTGCGATAAGTCGCAATCACCGTATACGGCGCGTGCCCATCAACCTTGGGAAAATACGGTCCATCCTGATAGAACACGCTGTCTGGCTTGCCATCCCACACCACCCGCACCGCCGCGTCTTCAATCCCGCGCACTTCAAACCCCGGCCGCCCGGCTTCGGAGTCGAGGTCTTGGGGTATCAACCCAAAGTTGCTGTTGTCCGCCAGATAAGCCCCCATGCATAACCCCAGGTAGCGCCCGCCCTTGGCCACGTATTCACGAATGGCGTCCACGCGTGCGTCACCAAAGCTGTCGAGCGCAGCGGGAATGTCCTGCCCGCCGCCCGGCTGAACATAGAGGTCGTAACGCGCAAGGTTTTGCGGGGTGATGTCGATGGCTTCATCCGCGCCGACAAAGTCGATCTGGTAGTTCGGGCTGAGCCGCAGCAAGGCGTTTTTGACGTTCTCGGAACAGTCGTCACACCCCGCCGGGCCACGGTAGATGGCGACATGGGTGATGGGCGTTGCGCCTTGCGCCCATGGCGATTGCAGGGTGGCGAGGGCAAAAAACGCGACGGTGATAGCAGGCAGTTTCATGGCGGCTGGCTCAGCGAACAGTGGGTCGGGGCTGTTCAAAGCCTATATCGAAGGTTTCTTTGAATACGTAAACAGTTGTAAATCGGCTAGTGTCGCCTGAACCCACATCCGCCAGAGGGCATGCAATGGAGCTGACATTCAGCCACGTCGATATATTGGTCGAGGACCTCGAACAGGCGTGCGCGTATTACGCCAACATTTTCAACGCCAACATCTCCACCACTCAAGTCTGGAATCGCGGCGGCTTTCATGTGCGGTATGCGGTCGTGCTGATGGGCCAGGAGCGTTTTATGCTGGTGCAGCCGCTGACGGGTAATTTGCGCGAGCTGTTGGACGCACACGGCGAAGGGATGATTTACCGGCACTGCTACACCACGCCGGACATCGAGGTGGCCTATGCCGAGTTGGTCGCCAAGGGCGTGCAACCGGAGGATGAAAACGGCCGGCCATTGGCCCTGGAGGATCTGCAGTCGCCATCCGGCACGCGCATCATTTGGTTGCCCAAGCGCTTTGGGCATTTCTCCATCGAGATTCTGGAAGAAAAAGGCTTGCAGGCCTTTATGCTGGCGGCGTTTGCTTGAGCGGCGTTGCATTACCCCTTTACATGAGGATTACTGTAGGCCGTGCCTGACTCAGAGATCGCCGCCATGTTTGAACTCGCCTCCCTCGTCACCTACGTCGCCGTGGTGATCGGTCTTTTCCTGATCCCCGGCCCTTCGGTGTTGTTGGTGCTCACGCGTACGATTCAAGGCGGGCGCAAGGTGGGCATCGCCACCGGGCTGGGGGTGGCTTGCGGCGACTTGATTCACACACTGTGCGCGGCACTGGGCCTGTCAGCGATTTTGATGACCTCGGCGGCGGCGTTCAACGCGGTGAAGTGGGCCGGTGCGGCGTATCTGATCTACCTGGGCGTGCGGGCCTTTATGGCCAAAACCGGCAAGCATGCGCGCCTTGAGTTACCGGCGGTGACGCCGCGTCAGGCGTTTTTCCAGGCGATCGGGGCCGAGGTGTTGAACCCGAAAACCGCGATCTTTTTTCTGGCCTTTTTGCCGCAATTTGTTCATCCCGAATCCGGCTCGTCGCTGGTGCAATTTGCGGTGCTGGGTTTGATTTTTTCGGTGCTGAGCGCGATTTACACGAGCTTGCTGGCGATCTCGATTCGCCCGTTGAGTCGCGGGTTCAAGGGGCTGTCAAAGCTGCGTCGCTGGGAAGGCAAAATCATCGGCACGCTGTTTATGGGGCTGGGGCTGAAGGTGGCCTTTCAGCAGCGATAGGCAAGCGCGATGAAATTTCACGGTTTTGTACTCGGGCATATAGAGGTTGAGGTCGAAGGACGCGCCTGTGACCTGCACAATTTCTATGTCGCCAGCGACATCCATTACGCGCTGTCTGAGCGCACGCTGTCGCTCAGGTTTACACGACGGACCGAGGACTGGGTGCCGCCCGAAGAGCCACGGGAGATCACCGTCACCTTCCATGGCGTGAGTTATTTTTCGGCCGAAGGGCGCCATGATAGCCCGATTGAGGATGACACGGTGCTTCACGCCATCGGCATTGTGGAAGCCGACGCCGCGACAGAAACGTTCTACCTCTGCGATACCTTCCCCGCCGACCATCACGTGGTCGTGTGCTTCGCATCGGGTCTGACTTTGCGGCTGCACGCCGTTGAGGCGTGGTGTGACATTCAGGTCTAAGGCGTTTCACTTCGAACCGATGGGAACCACTGGCTAACCCGTGAATACGGGCCGGATGATGTGATGACTTTTTTTGAATCTCAGGACCTTTGATGCCCCTAACCAAACGCGCCACCGCCCGCCTCGAACGCCGCCTGGTCGCCACGCTGACCGAAGCCTGCGAAACCGCCAAAGCTGAAATCCCGGGCTTCGAGTGGCTGACTCACACGGTTGACTACGCTGCGTTCCCGCAAAGCCTGCGTGTGATTTGGGTGTTCGATACGCGGGCCAACAAGGATCTGGCCCTGGCAAACGGGGCGGACCAACGTATGCGCGAACTGACGGCTGCTGCGTTGGAAGACGCCGAGGTGGCCTCGGTGAAAATCGAGCGCTGTGTACGCTTTGATTGCGAAGAAGCCTGCAACCTCCAGCATGGCGGTGATTGGCGGGCGCGACTGGCCTGAAGCGGCTCTACTGTGGGAGCTGGCTTGCCTGCGATCGCCCTGGATATCTACACAACTTTTGAAGGCAACCAATTTCTCCCAGTGGCGAGCAGGCTTGCCCTGCGTTGGGCTGCGAAGCAGGCCCAGTAAAGGCACTGCCATTTTCCTGAAAGAACTCAGCGTCTGGGTTTGGGGCTGCTTCGCAGCCCAACGCAGGGCAAGCCTGCTCGCCACAACAGCGCACTCTGTGCTGCGGTAGCGGTGGATCAGTGGCATAGGCTTACGCTGACACGCCCCTATCGCAGGCAAGCCAGCTCCCACAGTTGATCGTTGTTGCTCGCCAATGCTGCGTGGGCGCTGATCATTCCAGTGGCCGCAATGACGAGGCCACCAGCAGATCTCGTGTATAGGCATGCTGCGGTGTCTTAAACAGCTGCTCGGTACTCCCCGCCTCCACCATCAAGTCGTACGCCAACGCGCGTACCACGGCCAGGTCATGGCTGATCAGCAAACTCGGGTGGTGTCGCCGTGTTCGGGGCATGGCTTCAAGCACTCGGCGGCGCTGGGTGAAGCGTTTGCGCAGTGGTGCATCCGGGGTTCGAGTGACCTGGATTTGTCGTCGTTTTCGTTGAAGCGCTTTGCGAACAGCTGAGAAGCCGCACACAGCTCTCGGTGGTCTGTAGGGGCTAAAGCTTTGTGACGCGCGGGCTTCTTGTGGCGAGCGGGCTTGCCCCGCGTTGGGCTGCGCAGCAGCCCCAATGAGGCAAAATGCAGTGTGCCAGACGTTACTCCGGCGGCTGGTTTGGGGCTGCTTCGCAGCCCAACGCGGGGCAAGCCCGCTCGCCACATCAGGCCCGCTTGCCACACCAAGCCCGTTTGCCACACCGAGCCCGCTCGCCACGAGGGTTACGCGCGCCTGCTGAGCCTTTTATTTGGCGAAGGCGTACTCGCCGCCCTGCTCCACTGCCTTGTGGTACGCCGGGCGCGCCTGGAAGCGTTGCACCCAGGCGGCCAGGTTTGGGTAGGCCTGCAACTTGCCTTGGGCCTTGGCGATTTCGCCGATGAAGCTCATCTGGATATCAGCGCCGCTCAGCTCGTCACCCACCAGGTATGGCGTGTCCGCCAGCACGTCGTTCAGGTAGCCCAGGTAGTTGGCCAACTCCGACTCGATGCGCGGATGCAACGGTGCGCCCGCTTCACCCAGGCGGCCGACGTAGAGGTTGAGCATCAGCGGCAGCATTGCGGAGCCTTCGGCGAAGTGCAGCCATTGCACGTATTTGTCGTAGGTGGCGGTGGCCGGATCAGGCTGCAGGCGGCCTTGGCCATGACGGCGGATCAGGTAGTCGATGATCGCGGCGGATTCGATCAGCACAAGGTCGCCGTCTTCGATCACCGGGGATTTGCCCAGCGGGTTGATGGCCTTGAGTTCGGGCGGGGCAAGGTTGGTTTTCGGGTCGCGCTGGTAGCGCTTGATCTGGTAAGGCAGGCCGAGTTCTTCGAGCAGCCACAGAATGCGTTGCGAACGCGAGTTGTTGAGGTGGTGGACAGTGATCATAAGGGCTCCGCTGAACGAGAGTGGGTATCCAGGTAAGAGACTACGCTGTCGCGGTGGAGTGCCATGGATTAATTCGCAACCATCGCCCACAACGACGCGCCGACCCCGGTGATGCTCTCCCCGGCGATCAATCCGGCCGCCGCGGTAATCGCAAAACGTTCGGTGAGACTCGGCCAGCGGCAGCTCGCCAACCACGTCAACACCGCGCCGAGGGCCATCATCAGCGACACCGAAGCCGGCAGCACGAAGGCCAGGCCCAAGGCCGCGGCGCTGGGCAGATACCGGGCGCGTCGGGCGGACAAGGTGCTGTCGAGAATGCCCAGCAACACGCCGACCGCGCCTGCCAGACCAATCGCCCAACGAATGCTCACCGACAATGAATCCAGGCCATGGGTCAGGGTTTGCGCCACGGCTTTCCAGGTGGCGACCGCAGGTGCCGGCCACTCTTCGGTGAGCAGCATGCTTTGCGGGTCAGGGATCAACGCCAGGTAGGCAAACACACCGACGATGCTGCCCACAAAAATCCCCAGGATTTGCGCGATTACTTGCTTGCGCGGCGTGGCGCCAATCGCCTTGCCAACCTTGAAATCGTTCATCAAGTCCGTGCATTGCCCGGCCGAGCCGCCGGCGGTGTTGGCACTCATCAAGTTGATCGGCACTTGCCCCGGCGCAACGATGCCGAAGCTCAGCTGGGACAATTGCCCGATGGCGCCAATCGGCGGAATGCCGGTGGCGCCGACCACGCGCGCCGCCACGGCGGCCAGGCAAATCGCCAGAGGAATGGTCAGCAAGGCCATCCACAGGTTGATGCCGAACAACAGCGCCTGCAGGCTCACCACCAGCACAATCGCCAATGCAAAACCGGCGGCAGGCCCAGCCTTGGGGATCGCCCAGGGCGTGCCGCCGCCGGCTTGGGTGGACGTGTGCAAGCCCCACAGGCGGATCGCCAGCGAGGCCAGCGTCGAACACACCATCAGGCTCACGCCGGGCCACAACAACCACTCCACCAGCGCGGCAAATTGCGGGCCGCTGCTATCTGCCGGCAGGCTGACCAGGCCTTGCGCCAACAGCCACGGCCCCAGCCCGCCCCAGGCGAGCAAGGCGCCAAGCAGCAGGGTCAGGCCCACGCGAATACCGATGATGCCGCCAAAGCCGAGCAACAGCAGCGAAGGGTCGGCGGTAAACGTCAGGCGCTCCAACGCCGCGCTGGGCGACCAGCGCGGCAAGGCCCACATAAACGTGTCCACCCATTTGACCAGCCCGGACAGCACCGCGGCGCCGAGCAGCACCTTCAAGCGCGTGGCGGCTTCGCGGCCGTGGTTGTAGATGTGCAGCAGGGTTTCCAGGGTGGCCATGCCTTCGGGAAATTTCAACGCGTTGTCATTGAGCAGCGAGGGCCGCAGGTACCAGGCAATCCAGATACCGAGAAAGCTCACCGAGAACACCCAGGCGATCATCGGCAAGGCGTCCAGCGTGTGGCCGGTCAACAAGGTGTAGGCCGGGATCGGTGCCACCAGCCCGCCGGAGATAATCGAGGCGGCGGCCGAGGCAACGGTCTGGTTGATGTTGCTTTCGTGCAGTGTCCACGGCAGTTGCCCGGGGCTGCGCCTGGCCAGGCCCTGCCAGATGGCATAGCCGACCAGCAAGGCGATGATCGACATGTTGAACGACCAGCCGATCTTGAGCCCCGCGTACACATTCGAGGGCGTGAGCAGGATGCCCAGCACGATCCCGGTAATCACCGCGCGCAGGCTGAGTTCGCGTTCCACGGGGGCGGTCAGGTCGGGGGATGGCGGGGTCGAAGGCATGCGGATTCCTTTCGGCAATGGAACAGGGCGACTTGATAAGTGAGCCCTGTTGGCGCTGAAGGTTCATCTAACGCGTGGTGCTTTTGCTCAGAGTGCACTGTGTTGGGGGCGCAGCAGGATCGATTAGAGCGATGGGGTTTTCTGATAGACCTCGTTGTCTGGGTTTGGGGCCGCTTCGCGGCCCAACGCGGGGCAAGCCCGCTCGCCACAGGGGGGCATCATCGGTCCAGGCGAAAGCGCGTGGTGCTTTTACTCAGGGCGCACTGTGTTGGGGGCGCGCAGCAGGATCGATGGAGCGATGGGGGTTTTCTGATAGGCCTCGTTGTCTGGCTTTGGGGCCGCTTCGCGGTCCAACGCGGGGCAAGCCCGCTCGCCACAGGGGGGCATTATCGGTCCAGGCGAAAGCGCGCGGTGTTTTCACTGAGGGCGCGGCTGCCTTTGCTTAAGGTGTCGGCCGCCTGGTTGACCGCGCGCGCGCCGTCGAGCAAGCGTCCTGCGGCCTGATCGACTTGCTGGATATTGCCGCTGACTTCATCCGCCGTCGTCGCCTGTTCTTCCACCGCCGCCGCGATCTGCGCCAGGGTGTCGGTGACGTTTTGCACCGCGCCGGCAATCTCGCCCAGGCGTGTGCCCAGGCCGGTGACGGACTCGGCGTCAGTCAGCGCCTGGTCACACGCGGCGCCCATCAGCGTGACCGCCTGGCTCACCGTCGCGCGCAAGCTGTCCACCGTGCCGGCGATCTGCGCCGTAGAAGCCTGGGTGCGTTGCGACAGGCTGCGCACCTCGTCCGCCACCACGGCAAACCCGCGGCCTTGCTCGCCTGCGCGAGCCGCTTCGATGGCGGCGTTCAGTGCGAGCAGGTTGGTCTGTTCGGCAATGCCGCGAATGGTGTCGACCACCGACTGAATCTGCTGGCCCTGCTGGCTGACTTGTTCCAGCGCATTGGCCGTGTCGGTCAGGCGCTGGTTGAGTTGCTGGATGCTCGCCGTGGTGCGCTGGCTGTCGCGGCTGCTGTCTTCGGCGATACGCCGGGTTTGCTGGGCGCTGCCCGAAGCCTGTTCGCAGCTTTTGGCGACGCCCATCGAGGTGGCCGCCAGTTGCGTGGCAGCGGCGGCGATCTGGCTGATCTGGTGTTGCTGGTCTTCGACGTCGGTCAGGGTGCTGCCCGATTGCGCGTTGAGGGTGAGCACCGCCGAACCCAGTTGCTGGGTCTCGTGATTGACGCCCAGCAGGCTGGTGCGCAGTTGCACCACGGCGACGTTGAGCGCGGTGCTGATCGCCGCCAGTTCATCGCGACCTTCCACCGCCACTTCGACGCACAGATTGCCGTCACGCAGGGACTCGGCGAGCGTGGTGATGCCACTGGCACTGCGACGAATCGAAGCCTGCAGGCAAATGAACAAGTACAACGCGGCCAAGACCAGCAGGCTGAACGTGGCCACCACCGGAATAAACTCCCTGAGCGAGCGGTCACGGTAATAACTCAAACGCGCATCCAGCGAGTGCAGCGACTGGCTGCGCAGTGCGCCCAACGCGCCGAGGATGCTGTCGACACTGCGATCAAAGCCTGCGGTGTCGAGCTTGATGGTGCCGCCAAACACGCCATCGTCCAGGCCTTTGAGTTCGTTATCGAGCAACTGCAGGCTGGTGTCGTATTGCGCCGTCCACGGTTCCATCCCGGCGTATTGCTTGGCTTTGAGCGACGCGGCGGCCTTGACCAACTGGTCGCGTGCATCGCCGATTCGGCCGCGCAGGTCGCGCATCTGCAAGCGGCTTTGCAAGGTGAATTGCCCGGAGGCAATCGAGGACTGCCCGACGCTCGCGGTGCGGCCAATACGCTCGATCAGGTCCGGCGTGTGCTGGGTGGAAATCTGCATCAGCAAGTAGGTTTCCAGCCAGGGGTCGAGGATCAGGCCGGATTCCAGGGTGATCTGCTCGCGCAAGGTTTGCATCGCAGTCAGGGCGGCGGTGAAGCGGTCATAACCGTCCGGCCACCAGCCCACGGTGCGCAGCGATTGGGTGTCCATGCCCTTGACCGTCGCCTGCAAGGCCTCAAAACGGGCCAAGGTGTCGGCGCTGGCGTTGTGGGTCTTGAGCGCATCGCCCAAGGCTTGCAGGCTTTGCACAATGGCGGGGTTGCCGGCATCGACGTTGTCCATCGCGGCCTGCGCGGCGGGGGTTGGGGTGTGCAGAATATCCAGCGCTTTCCAGCGGGCAGCCAGGTTGCGTTGTGCGGTCAACTGGCCATCCAGGGTGTCCAGGGCCAGCAGTTGGCGCACGCCGGACTGCTCGCTGGAAATCACCGCTAATTTGTCGCGATAGTCCTGGCCGATCAGCCACAGGCTACCGGCCAGGGGCAGCATGAACAGGAAAAACAGAATCTGAAACTTGCGCGCAAAACCGAAACGGCCAAGCAGGCGGATACCCGGTGATAAAAGACTGTGCATGGCCGACCCACTCCCCCAAACAACCTGGATATGACTAGAAGCAAAATGCCATGTCATTGATTGGGAAGGTACTAGCAAGATACGGGCCGTTGGTGGCGGGTCGCGAAATAGGCGGCTTGGCGAGGTGACAGCGCGGTGGCATGCGCGAAAATGGGGCAAAAGCACTCAGTGTGCAGAGTGGAACGGTAACCCGGCTTTCCAGAGAGGCTGGCGTGCTCTGGAGTGCCCTCGGCACTGAGCTGCCCGACCTAGCGTGCAAGGACATCTGAAACCGCCATGGACATCCAACGGCTGCTGAAGAAAAGACAACTCAACGCACAAGAGCAAGTGGAATCGGTGCCGGCGAGCTATTTGACCAACATGTACTGACTGAAATTATTGATGTGATCATCCAGATTGTCCTCAAGCATCATCCGGTACTGGTCACAGAAATACTTCAGCATCGCTTCCCGCGCCTCGGCCATTTCGGCGCCGGATTTGAAGTTGCGTGCACTGGCCCAGGCATTGAAGCGCGTGGTGCCGAACATCATCGAGGCGCTGACCTCGCCGAGGTTTTCACAGGTTTTGAGTTGTTCGTTCGACAGTTCGATGTGTGCGTCTGCACGGTCGTAGAAGGCTTGGTCGGTGGTGTCGGCCATGGCGGTGTTCCCGGGTGAGCAAATGATGGCGGCTATTGGAGCATATCCAGCGGCCGGATAGGAGACGCCTCCGGGTGGAGGCGTCCTTGCACGTCACGCCAACGCAAGCACCAGACGCTCAAGCCCGATGCCGAACCCGGCGCCTTCGCGGTATGCGCCGCCGCCCACCACTTGTTGCTGAGCCCCCAACGCGGGGCAACGCACCTCGAAGCCATTGCCTTGCAGGTAGTAACTCAAGCCGCGTTTGACGGCCAGGTTAAGCTCATAGTCAAGGCCCAGCGTGTCGAGAAAACCGGAGCACAGCGCTTGGCTGCGCTGCAACGCCAGCGCGGGCTCAGGGCTGAGAATTTCCAGCCCCAACTGAGTGAACTCGCGGTAGCGCCCAGCTTGCGGCCGCTCATACCGGTAACACCGCGCCACGTAGAAAAACATCGCCTCCTCGCGCGTGCCAAGCAATTGCGTGTTGCGTTCCTGGAACAGCGCGGTGGCTTCCGGGATCAGGCAACACTGACGTCCCGCCTTGTCATCGAAGGCCCACATCTGCCCGATGATTTCACTGCCGCCGGCTTTTTCGATAAACGTGTCCTGGCCCCACAGGGCCGGCACGATGGCTTCTTCAGCGCCCGCGTCGATGAAGATAGCTCCGAAAACGCGCCTCGATTTCACGCATCATCGCGGCTTCTTTGCCAGTCACTATTCGGGTACCACGTAGCATTGTCATCCGTTGAATCTCCCTTTCTACAAGCAATAAAAAAGGCGCCGTGGGCGCCTTGGGTGGTGGTTCATTGAGTGATCAGAGGTTCTGGTCAATCAGTGAGCGCAAGCAACCGCGGCACCTTTGGCAAGGTCCGTGGGGGTGATGGCGGTTGCTTTGCGAAAATTCAGTCATGGGCGATCCTTGCACAGGTGGGTGAGGCGTGACAAGCCGGCGTTAAACCAGCGGCGTCAGCTGACTCAATTGCGCAGGCGTCGGAAAACCCAGCGTGCGATAGCGCGCCGGGTACAAGCTCGCCGGCGCCAGCAGGTCACCCACCTTGGCCTCAAGCTCAGCCCATTCGACCACCTGGGTCTGGGCGGTGCCATCGGGCTGGATCTGCACCAGCGCCACGCGGTCGGTCTTGGGCAGCAAGGTGTCGACGGTTTCTGTCCAGCTACAGATCGAGAAGGTCTTGCCGTGACTGTCCTTCAACTCGAACAACGTGTAGGTCGCGACAAACACGTCGATCTTCTGCTCATCGTGCAGGGTGTCGAGCTGTTCTTTCTGCGCGTGGTAGTTGCCCTGCAGCAGCATGTGTTCGAGGCTCGCCATGCGCACCTTGAGCGCTTCATCCTGACTGATGAAAGGCACGATCCGTTGATCGTCATAGGTGTAGACCTGGCTGGACACCGCACGCCCGCTTTCCATGGCCTTGAAGCTGACCTCGACCATGTGCCGAATGCCCTCTTCATCCTTGTCACCGGTCACCATCAGGATGTCGCGGGTCGGGATCATGAACACAGGACGGCCCTTGATGGCCGCACGCTGCAGGACATCCGGCAGCAGCACGCGGCTGGTGTCATAGCCGTCATTCCAGCGGCCGAGGTAGAGGCCAGGCACAATTTCGTCAAACGCGTCCTGGGTCGCTTCACGCAGATTGCTCACCGCCACCGCCAATGCCTCGTCCAGGCTCACGCCCCACTGTGGATCAGGCCCCTCAGTCAGGGTGGACGTGGTCTCGGGGTAGTCCACCGCCAGCAGGGTCACGCAGTCGCTGCCCAGCGCTTTGTGAACGGCGGTGTAAGGCGCATCCCAGCCCTTGTTGCGTACGTGATAAAGGCGCACTTCTTCGAGCATCGCCAGGTTACGAATCACCGGCCGCAACAGCGGCCTGACGCCTTCAAAGGTGGGCGGGGCTGGCTTTTTGTAGCCGAGCAATGTCGATACATACCCTTTCAATACGTCAGATTTGTGCGCTTTTTCGGCGTTCTGATAGTCATTGAATGCGTTATGCAGGTTGAAGTAGCTACCGTCGCCATGTTTGAGGCGGAACTCTTTGGGCACGTACTCAAGAGGCTCGTTGAAACCCGCTTCGCGAGCCGCCTTGATGACTTTCTCGGCGAATGCGTCTTGGGTCAGCGGGCGATTGAACAGTTTGTCGAGCAGAGAGCCGAACATGCGCAGCGTCCTCCATGGGTGCGAGCCGTCCATCATGGGCGGCGCAAGAGACCGGGTAAAGCGCCGGTCTGGGATGTGTGACCCTGTTCACTGTTGCCAGTTCAAGCCAGCAGTTGGGTGATCCAGTGCGCCTGCTGTTCAATCTCCTGAACCTTGTGCTGGGGCACCGTCTGCCGGGCCTGCTCGAAGCTGGCCAGGGTCTTGTGCTTCTGACGCAACATGCGTTGCCACTTGCCCAGGAACTCCGGGCTGCGCGCTTGCATTTGCAGCGGGCCGAAGTACAGCTGTTGCGCCGTGTAGATCAGCGGCTCAGCGCGTTCGGCGACGATGATTTCGTAGTAAAACCGGTTCTCCTGCAACAGCTCCTCGCGCAGGATCTGGTAGCCGTTGTCCATCAGCCATTGGCGCAGGGGTTGTTCGCCGCCATTGGGTTGCAGGATCAGGCGTTCCTGACCGCTCAGGTGCGCCCTGCCGCTGTCGAGGATGTCGCGGATGGTTTCGCCACCCATGCCGCACAGGGTGATCGCGGTGATTGCGTCCGCCGGTTCAATGGCCGCCAAGCCATCAGCCAGCCGCACGCTGATGTGCTGCTGCAGAGCGTTGTCGCGTACCGTACGTTCGGCCGCGTGAAAAGGCGTGGCCGCCACTTCCCCCGCCACCGCCGCCGCGATCACGCCGCGACGCATCAAGGCTACCGGCAGGTAGCCATGGTCCGAGCCGATATCGGCCAGGCGCGCACCGGCCGGCACGTTTGCCGCCACGCGCTCCAGGCGCATGGACAATGTGTGTTCGTTCAACGGTTGTTCCTTATCAGCACGCCATTACACACCCGAAAACCGATCCCGGCTGTTGGTCAGGTGCAGCACCATGGCCGCGCGCGCGGCGTCCGGGTCCTGGCGCTTGATGGCATTGAAGATCGCTTCGTGCTCCAGGTTCGCCAACTGACCGAGCTTGGCAAAATCGGCGCCGCCGCGCTCGGCGCCCTTGACCTGGGTGCGTGGGATCATCGCATTGCCCAGGTGCAGCATGATTTCAGTGAAGAAGGTATTGCCGGTGGCTTCGGCGATCAGTTGGTGAAAGCGCTTGTCCTCCTCCACGCAACTGTCGTTGTTGGCCAGCGAAGCCTGGTAGTCATCCAGCGCTTCGCGCATGCGCACGAGTTGCTCGTCACTTCTGCGCACAGCGGCCAGCGCCACCGCTTGCACCTCCAGGCCCAGGCGCAGCTCGAGCATATTGCGCACGCTGGCGACGGTGTCCACATGCAGGCGCAAGCCCTGTTGCGCCTGTTGCTCCAGTACAAAGGTGCCGATGCCGTGGCGGGTCTCTACCAGGCCTGAGGCCTGCAACTTGGAAATGGCTTCGCGCACCACCGTGCGACTCACCCCATGCTCAAGCACGATGGTGGATTCGGACGGCAGTTTTTCACCGGGCTTGAGCTGGCCGAGCAGGATGCGCTGGGTCAGCGCATCAACCACGCCTTGGGCCAGGTTATTGGAACGTCTACGGACCAGGGTTCCGTTTTCAATGGGCATCGCTAGGGTCCACGGGGTTGGGCTGGACGGAGCTTAACACCCCGCCTGGCGGCGACGCTGAGTTGATTCAAAAAACGCCATACTTGTATGACAACTAAACTTTATAGCGCTTAACCCAAAGGGCGTCAGTGTCGCTTAGCGGGTCACGCTTACACCTTCCCGACACACGCGAAACGGTATAAAAACCCAGTAAAGCTGGGCAAATAACCAAAATACCTATTCCAACGCTGCGCTTATAAGAACAAATACACCCCACGCCGCATTGCGAAAAAAAGAAATGCACTTGTATGATGTCTATCAACAAGACACACAAACCCGCATAAAAATAAATCAGGGGAGTTTTGAATTGTGACCAATTCAAACCATGTATCTGCCGCTTCACCCAGCGACTCAGTACTCACGCGCGCCGTGAGCAAAGTGAAGGGCCATGTGCTCCCACTGTTCGTGATCATGTTCATCCTCAACTACATCGACCGGGTCAATATCGGCTTCGTGCGCACGCACATGGAGCATGACCTGGGCATCGGCGCGGCCGCCTATGGCCTGGGCGCCGGGTTGTTCTTTATTGGCTATGCACTGTTTGAAGTGCCCTCCAACATGCTGCTGCAAAAGGTCGGTGCGCGGATCTGGCTGACGCGCATCATGTTCACCTGGGGCATCGTTGCCACGCTGATGGCGTTCATCCAGAACGAAACACAGTTCTACATCCTGCGCTTTCTACTGGGCGTGGCCGAAGCCGGGTTTTTCCCTGGGGTGATCTACTACTTCACTCGTTGGTTGCCGGGCGTGGAGCGCGGTAAGGCCATCGCGATCTTCCTCAGCGGTTCGGCGGTCGCCTCGCTGATTTCCGGCCCCTTGTCGGGCGCGCTGTTGCAAATCGAAGGCTTCGGCTTTCACGGCTGGCAATGGATGTTCGCCATCGAAGGCCTGGCGTCCGTGGCGCTGGGGTTCTTCGTGTGGTTCTGGCTGGACTCCAAACCCCACGACGCCAAATGGCTGACCCGCGAAGAGCAGGACACACTGGTCGGCGCCATCGACCAGGAACAACGTGAGCGGGAAGCGCTGACCACGGTCAAACCGACCATCGGCAAACTGCTCAAGGACCGCCAGATTCTGCTGTTCTGCGCCCTGTACTTCTGTATCCAACTGACGATCTACGCGGCGACCTTCTGGCTGCCGAGCATCATCAAGAAAATGGGTGACCTGAGCGACATACAGGTCGGGTTCTTCAACTCGATCCCGTGGCTGATCTCGATCATCGCCATGTACGCCTTCGCCTCGCTGTCTGGCAAGTTCAAGTTCCAGCAAGCCTGGGTGGCCGCCGCGCTGTTGATTGCCGCTGCGGGCATGTTCATGTCCACCACCGGCGGGCCAATCTTTGCCTTTGTGGCGATCTGCTTCGCGGCGATCGGGTTCAAGTCCGCCTCGTCGCTGTTCTGGCCGATTCCCCAAGGCTATCTGGATGTGCGCATCGCCGCGGCCGTGATCGCGTTGATCAACTCCATCGGCAACCTGGGCGGTTTCGTGGCCCCGACCACGTTTGGCTTTCTGGAACAAACCACCGGCTCGATCCAGGGCGGCCTCTACGGCCTGGCCGGCACCTCAGTGCTTGCCGCGATCCTGGTGTTTTTCGCCAAGACGTCGCCCTCGCCCGTATTGACCTCTGCCAGCGCTGCGCCAACCGGCGCCGCCATCAGCAAACCTCTTTGAGCTTACTTAGGACATTGCCATGAACACTCCCGTAGTCACCCATTTGCAAGTCATCCCGGTGGCAGGCCACGACAGCATGCTGCTCAATCTGAGCGGCGCCCACGGGCCATTCTTTACCCGCAATATCGTGATTCTCAAGGACAGCGCCGGCAACACGGGCGTCGGCGAGGTGCCCGGTGGCGAGCGCATCCGTGAAACCCTGGAAGATGCGCGCAGCCTGGTGGTCGGCCAGCCAATTGGCCAATACCAACGCGTCCTTAACC
The DNA here is from genome assembly GCF_025466135.1 of Pseudomonas sp. 14P_5.3_Bac1. NCBI lineage: Bacteria > Pseudomonadati > Pseudomonadota > Gammaproteobacteria > Pseudomonadales > Pseudomonadaceae > Pseudomonas > Pseudomonas sp. 14P_5.3_Bac1. The sequence continues at coordinate 33,627 of NZ_JANLOF010000055.1, forward strand.
AGATGCGCAGCACCTTTGCCGCTCGCGACGCTGCCGGCCGCGGCCTGCAGACCTTTGACCTGCGCATCACCATTCACGCCGTCACCGCCATAGAAGCAGCGCTGCTCGACCTGTTGGGCCAGTTCCTGGAAGTGCCGGTGGCGGCGCTGCTGGGTGAAGGGCAGCAACGTGATGCGGTAAAAATGCTCGGCTACCTGTTTTATGTCGGCGACCGCACGGCCACCTCTCTGGCCTACCGCAACGAGGCGGACGCCGATGATGATTGGTTCCGCCTGCGTCATGAGCAAGCCATGACCGCCGAGTCGGTGGTGCGCCTGGCCGAAGCCGCCAAGGCCAAATACGGCTTCAACGACTTCAAGCTCAAAGGCGGCGTCCTGAGTGGCGATGAAGAAATCGAAGCCGTCACCGCCCTGGCCGAACGCTTTCCCGATGCGCGCATCACCCTTGACCCCAACGGCGCGTGGTCACTCAAAGAAGCCATCCGCCTGTGCCGCGACCAACACCACGTGCTCGCCTACGCCGAAGACCCCTGCGGCGCAGAAAACGGCTACTCGGGTCGCGAAGTCATGGCTGAATTCCGCCGTGCCACCGGGCTTAAAACCGCGACCAACATGATCGCCACCGACTGGCGCGAAATGGGCCACGCGATCCAGCTGCAATCAGTCGACATCCCGCTGGCCGACCCGCACTTCTGGACGATGCAAGGCTCGGTGCGTGTGGCGCAGATGTGCAATGAATGGGGCCTGACCTGGGGTTCGCATTCCAACAACCACTTCGATATTTCCCTGGCGATGTTTACCCAAGTGGCCGCCGCCGCACCGGGAGACATCACCGCCATCGACACCCACTGGATCTGGCAGGACGGCCAGCACCTGACCAAGGCGCCACTGAAAATCGAAGCCGGCTACGTCAAAGTGCCCACCCAGCCTGGCTTGGGCGTGGAGATCGACATGGATGCAATGGCCAAGGCCCACGAGCTGTACAAAGGCATGGGCCTTGGGGCGCGAGATGACAGCGTGGCGATGCAGTTCTTGATTCCGGGCTGGCGCTTCAACAACAAGCAGCCGTGCCTGGTGCGCTGAGCCTCAGCGCAAAGTCGGTCAATGTGGGCGCCGTTAAGCCATCATGGTTTACCGGCGACCACTGGCTTAGCGCTTGTCGCCTGATTGAGCGCAATCGGCTGCACAGTCAGCTCAACGCCTAACGCCAGCATCAGCTTGTGGATCGTCTCATAGCGGGTCTTCGAGCCGCCCTTCAGGGTTTTATACAAACTCTCGCGGTTGACCCCGGCCGCCTCAGCCACCTTGTTCACGCCCTGGGCTTTGGCAACCTCGGCAAGCGCCTTCATAAACACCTGCGGGTCTTGCGACTTCATGCTTTGCGCCAGATAAGCACTGATAACTTGCGGGCTGTCGAGAAAGCGCGACGCCTCATAAACCTGGGTGCCGGAGGTATCAAGATCGAGGATCGGCATGTCCTCGGGTTTGAATTTCGATTCACTCATTTCATTGACCTCTCAGGGCATCGAGTATCTCTTTTGCCCGTTTGATTCCCCGCTTCTGATCGGTTTTATCGCTGCCCCATAACATCAGGTAAGCGGTGATCCCCGTCCGTACAAAATAAATCCGGTAACCAGGCCCGACGAAAACACGCATTTCACTCAGGCCTTCGCCGACTGGCTCGCAGTCGCCAAAATTGTTGTCTTCGGCGCGGTCCAAGCGCGTCAGAACAGCCGTTTTCCCCCAGATATCCTTCATACCGTCGAGCCATGTATCGAACTCCGGCGTCCTGCCGATCAAGTTAGTCACAGATTCACATGTAGCCTACTGGCTACTCCTTGCCGATGCTAGTTAATTTTTTGTTCCGGCGCGATCCGGAACAAAAAACCTAGCTCAGCCCACGCATAATCAGACTGTCGATACTGTTAGCGCTTATGTCCTTTATGTTTAAAGCGCCCGATCGAACAGCGGCGTCACGTCATAGCGCTGCTTCAGCATCTGCGCATCCACCAGGAAATCCGCCGTGGCCTGCGCCTCGCTGACTATCGTCGGCGAAATCGGCAGCACCTTGATTGCGTCACGCTTGAACCACACCTTGGCGATCTGCGGCGCAGACTGGTTGGCTTTCGACCAGGCCTCGGCGTACTCGTCGACATGGCTGTTGCTCCACACACGAGCGCGGGTAAGGCGTGCGACAAAGTCTTTGATGATTGCGCCTTTCTGCGCCAGCGCCGGCTCATACGCAACGATGTAGGTCGGCGCGCTCATCAAGCCCTTGGCGTTGCGAATCAGGCTGCTGCCCTCTTTCTCCTGCAGCGACACGTAGGGTTCCCAGGTGCCGAACGCGTCGATGTCGCCTTGGGTCAACGCCAGACTGGCCTCGGCCGGCAGCAGGTATTTGAAGTTCACGCTGTTGCGCGGCACGCCGGCTTCGTCGAGGGCTTTGTAGGCCAGTTGCTGGCTCCACGAACCGTTCCAGATTGCGATGGTTTTTCCTTTCAGATCGGCCACCGACTGGATGCCTTTGCGCGCGACGATGCCGACGCCGTCAAGGCTGGTCTGGGTGCTGGCGACCACTTTCACCGGCGCGCCATTGGCCGCCAGGCTGATCACCGGCGTGTCACCGACAATCCCCACATCCAGCGCGCCGCTGGCAACCGCCGAGGCCACAGGGGAGCCGGTATTGAAGCGCTTGAAGTCGATCTTGTAGGGCAAGTCCTTCAACTCGCCTGACAGCTCCAGAACAATGCGGTTGGAGAAAAACTGATCGCCCACGGTGAGCGTCAGGGGCTCTGCCGCCTCGACAGAAGGACCGTGCAGCGTAAGAACGGCCAGGCCGAGCAGGGCAAGCAAGTGTCGACGATTGATCATGAACGCACTCCACACACGTGAGGGCTGACTCAACCATCTGTGGGCGTGCAGTCTGGTGATGAGAAAAGGGATTGGAAGGTCGCCAAGTACGGCGCCCGTAGAAGCTAACGCAATAAAATCACGGGGTTTAATACTGTTGCGCACTATCGATAGAACCGCCGCACAGCTTGATAGCTATTTTTCGTATTAAAAACTTTGCGAACCGTGGGTTAGGGTGACGGCACCAGACCACTGGACCCCAGCACCTGAGCCACTTTCTGCAAGGTCCATTGCATGTCGATTTCTGCGTTGAATATTTGGGGCGCTGCGCCCTCCTCCCGTTACGAACAACTGGCTGCACCGTTTCGCCCGCTCTTTGCGCAGATCCTTGCGCAAGCCGCAGAGGCCGATCAGACACGCGCCAGCCTGGCGATTGTTATCCGCCAACTCAACGAACTGGGACTGCCCCGCTGGCGCTTGCCCGTGAGCCACGGTGGCCAGGGCGCGACCTTTGCCGAACTGCTTGCGTTGCTCACCGAACTGTCCGCCGCCGACTCCAACATCACCCAGGCCCTGCGCGGGCATTTTGGTTTCTGCGAGGACGTCCTCTGTGCCAAAGACCTCGACTGGCGCGCCAAATGGCTGGACCGGCTCGGCCAGGGCGCGCTGCTCTCTCCCGGCAGCACCGAAGTCGGCAACCAGACCCGAGGCGACTTCGAAACCCGTCTGCACCGCGATGCCGACGGCACCCTGCGCATCAGCGGCAGAAAGTTCTACACCACCGGCGCGCTCTACAGCGACCTGATCAACACCGTCGCCACGGGTGAGGACGGCACGGTGTATTCCGTCGTCGTCGACCTCAAGGCCCCCGGCGTGCACATCGTCGATGACTGGAATGGTTTCGGCCAACGCCTCACCGCCAGCGGCACCTGTATCTTCGACAATGCCCCGGTGGAGGACGACCTGCGCCCTACCCACCAACGCTTCGGCTACGGCCAGTCGTTCTACCAGATCTACCACCTCAGCACCCTCGCCGGCATTGCTCGCCGTGCGGCGCTGAGCGGTGCACAAGAACTCAGCCAGCGCGCCAGGACCTTCACCACTGGCAACGCCGACACCGCAGCGCACGACGTGCAGTTGCTGCAAGTCATCGGCGAAGTCGCCAGCCAGGCCTACGCCGCGCACGCCATCACCCAGCAAGCGGCGCAGCGCCTGGAGCAGACAGCGCAGTATGTAATCGCCCACGACCAGCCGCTGCACGACGATGACCCACACGTGGCATTGGCGGAGCTGGAAGTGTGCCTGGCAGTCAACCCGGTAGTGGATGCCACACTCGCGGCGACCACCGCACTGTTTGACGCGCTGGGCGCCAGCGCCACGGCCAGCAACAAAGCGCTGGACCGGCTGTGGCGCAATGCGCGGACGTTGGCGAACCATAACCCGCGCGTGTACAAGTCGCGGATTGTGGGCAATTACCTGGTGAATGGCTTGCTGCCGCCGGCGCAGTGGCGCGTGGGGGTGGCCAAAGCCTGATCAAACAACACAGAGCAAATGTGGGAGCTGGCTTGTGTGGGAGCTGGCTTGCCTGGGATGGCATCACCTCGGTTTAACGGCAAGACCGGGGCGCCTGCATCGCGGGCAAGCCCGCTCCCACATTGGATAGGGGTGGGCTTACTGGCTCACAAACGCCACCACCCGCGCCAACATCCGGTCACACGCCGCCAATTGTTCCAGGCTGATGAACTCATCCGGCTTGTGCCCCTGCTCCATACTGCCCGGTCCGCAGACCACGGTGGGGATGCCTGCCTGGTCAAACAGCCCGCCCTCAGTCCCGAAAGCCACAGTGCCGTAGTCGCGCGAGCCGCAGAATTGCGCAACCCACTCAGCCGCCTGGCTCTGCAGCGACGTCGCCAGGCCCGGGTAGCTGGATAACTCGCTGAAGCTGATCGCACACTGCGCGCTCACTGCCTGCATTGCCGGCAGCAGCGTGTGTTCGGCGTAGCCGCGTAACTGGTCCGCAACCTGCCAGGGGTTCTGGGTCGGCAACGAGCGCACTTCAAAGTCAAAACTGCAATCCTGCGGCACGATGTTCAACGCCTTCCCGCCGCTTATCACACCGGTTTGCACGGTGGAAAATGGCGGGTCAAATCGCGCATCAAGGTGCTGCTCAGCCTTGAGCGTTTCACCGAGTCGCACCAGCTCACTGATCAACCGCGCAGCGTATTCGATGGCGTTTACGCCGGACGGCGCATAGGCCGAATGGCACGCCGCGCCATGGATTTGGCAGCGCATGCCCAGCTTGCCCTTGTGGCCCAGCACCGGCTTGAGCTCGGTGGGCTCGCCAATCACGCACAGCAGCGGCTTGACCGGTTGCGCGTGAAACCTTTCGATCAGCGAGCGCACGCCGAGGCAGCCGACCTCTTCGTCATAGGACAGCGCGATATGCACCGGCATGCGCAGCGGCGCCTGCACCAGTGCCGGCACGCAGGCCAACACACAGGCGATGTAGCCCTTCATGTCCGCCGTGCCACGCCCGTACAACTTGCCGTCTTTTTCCGTCAGGTCGAACGGCGCCACCGTCCAGCGCTGACCGTCCACCGGCACCACATCGGTGTGCCCGGACAACACAATCCCCGGCACGCCGGCCGGGCCAAGGGTTGCCAGCAGGTTGGCCTTACTCTTTTGCGCGTTGAACACCAACTCGCAGGCCACGCCGTGGCCTTGCAAATACGTGCGCACAAAGTCGATCAAGGCCAGGTTGGATTCACGGCTGGTGGTGTCGAAACGCACCAGTTGCGCCAGCAGGTCGCGGCTGTTGCTCATCGGTCATCTCCCGGTACCGCATAGCCCGGTGCCTGGTGTGGGTTGATGGCGCGATCAATGTAGTCCTGCAGTTGGCTGCGATAGGCCTGCCACAATTGGTCGAGGGCGCCGATCGGGTCTTCATCGGCCCAGTCCACGCGCAAATTGACGATGGGCCACAGCAGGTCATCGACCACCACAAGGGCGGCCGAATGCACCGGGCCGGCTTCACCGCCTTTGGCCTGGCCCGCCTGCATCGCGGCAAGCAATCGGTCGGCCAGGTGCCCGGAGGCGTTTTCGAACGCCCGCACCATGGCCTCGATCACGCCGGGATGGGCGAGCATATTCCCCGCCGCCACGCATTGCTCACCACTCAACGCCGCATGAATGCCAAGGGTCTGCGCGCCACTGAAATGCGCCGTGCGGCCTTGGTTATCGATCACCGTCACCTGGCGATACTGGCTGTGATCCTGGCCGGCCAGCACCGTTTCCAGCGCCTCACTCGGCGCCAGGCCCTGCCCTAGCCTATCCAGGATATGCGGGCCCAAACTCGGCAAGGTGATGTTTTGCGACGCCACCGCGCCCACGCCGGGTCGCAGCCATGGGCAACGCGCGCCAACGGCAATGCTTGAAGAGCTGATCGCAATGCCCAACTGGCCGGTTTCGGCACAGCGAGCGGCAACGGAAAACGTCATAAAAAGCCCTCAGTCGAGCACCGAAGGGTCGGCGTCGATCATCAACTGCTTCATTTCTTCAAAGTGCTGCCGCGAAAAGTCCGCGATACCTTCCCAGCCGCGTGCGGTTTTCTCCGCCACGTCATCCGACAACACCCGCAACGGTTGCCCGGTGGACCACGCCGTCACCAGGATCTGGCAGGCACGCTCCAGGGTCCAGATATCGTCAAAGGCCTCACCAATGGACGCAGCCGTGACCATCACGCCATGGTTGCCCATCAGCAGGCGGCTCTTGCCGTCGAGCAGCGCGGCCAGGCGCGCGCCTTCGGCTTCGGTGTCAGCCATGCCGCCGTACAGCTCGTCCACGGCCACGCGGTTGAAATAGCGCGCGGTGTTCTGGTCAATCGCCGGAATGTGCGGTTTGGCCAGGCACGCCACCGCCGTGGTGTAGACCGGGTGCAAGTGCAGCACGGCGCGGGTTTGCGGCAGCAGTCGGTGGATCTGCCCGTGGATCGACCAGGCGGTGGCGTCCACATGCGGGTGGTCGGCGCAGGCCGGATCGTCGGCGTTCAACAGCAACAGGTCGCTGGCGCGAATGCGCGAAAAATGCTTCCACTTCGGGTTAAGCAAAAACTGTTTGCCGTCGGCCGATACCGCCGCGCTGAAATGGTTGGCCACCGCCTCGTGCATGCCCAAGTGGGCAATGATGCGGAAGGTTGCCGCCAGGTCGATGCGCGCCTGTTCTTCAAGGGATAACGCCATGAATCTGTCTCCGCAAGGCGCGACCGCAAGGCTGCGGCCGCGCAATAGGCTTACTTGGGCATCAACGCTGCGATGTCGGCATCGGTCGGCGCTTCAAAGTTGTATTTCTTGAGCAATGCCGCGTATTCCGGGGTCGCGCGGTACTTTTGCAGCCCGTCGAGCAGGGCTTTTTTCACCTCGTCGTTGCCCTTTTTCACGCCGAAGCCGTTGAGGACCGGGTAGATCAGCGTGTCGGACGAAATCACCACGCGGCTGCCGAGCTTGTCGACCACACCCCGCGCCACGGCGGCATCGGTGATCTGCGCTTCAACGGCGTGGGCCAGCAACGCCTGGGTGGTTTGCGGGTCGGTGCTGTACTCACTGATCGCAATCGGTTTCAAGCCCTTGGCCACGCAGTACTCATCCGACAGTTTGTGCATCTGCGCCAGCCAGGACGTGGCGCCCATGGAGCCGATCTTGTGGCCGCAGAACTCTTCCGGCTTCTTGGGTTGGAACGCACTGTCCTTGAGGGTCAGGATCGACTCGCCGCTTTTCAGGTAAGGGATCATGTCGATGACTTTGACCCGCTCCGCGGTGATGTACATCGACGAGTTGGTCACATCGAACCGCCCGGCCTGCAGGCCGGTGATCAGGTTGGGGAAGCGCGTGTCGAGGGTTTCGACCTTGCGCCCCATGACCTTGCCCAGGCCGTCCATGAACTCGATATCAAAGCCTGCCGGCGTGTTGTTATCCATGTACTCGTACGGGAAGAAGGTCACGTCGGAACCGGCAATGATCTTGCCTTCCTGCTGGAACGCCGAAGCCGCCAACGAGGTCAGTGCAACCGCGGCGCCCAACAGGCACACGGCAAGAGGGCGAAGACTTTTTTGAGACGCTGTCATGGTCATTACCTGCAAGGGGTTTAGGGGGTTAGGCAGTCGCGGAGTCTTGGCCGGCCTGTTGCACAAAGAACGATGCGCCACGGGGTTTCTGAGGCAGGCGCAGGTGGTTGTCGGTGGAACGCACCAAGCCACTTTCTTCACCGGCCACCAGCAGGCCGGCGTGTGCACTGGGCAGCGGGTTTTCGCCGAATGGCAGCGCGTCTTCAGCGGCGTAGACGCTGATGAACAGGGTGCGCGGCAGTTCGGTCTCGTTAGGGCTGGAAGCATGTAGAAGGCGCGTGTGCATAAAGCACACGGAACCGGCCGGGCCGTAGCAGGCGACCGGTTGCTGGCAATGCTCTTGAACCACGGCATCGTCCACCGAGCCGGTAAAACGCTGGTTCTGCCAGTGCGACCACAACGGGCCTTTGTGGCTGCCGGGGATCACATTCAGTGGGCCGTTTTGCGGGGTCACTTCGCTGACCATCAGCAAGGCAGTGACGATGTCGTCGTTGCTGTGCGGCGTGAACAGAAAGTCCTGGTGCCACTTCACCTGCGTCGCGGTGTGCGGCAGTTTGGAGTTGATCTTGCTGTGGTGAAAACGCGCGCCGCCAGCGCCCACCAACTGCGCGGAAATCGCCGCCATCCGCGAGTGCAATGCCACGCGCTCATACGCCGGGGAAATCTCGGTGGGCGAACTCACCCGGCGCAACGACGGGTGATCGGCGCGATGATCGCCTTCCAGGTCGAAGCGCGCGCGGCCATCCACGGTGGCACCCCAGCCCTGGTCGTGGCTGCGGCTCTCCTCTACCCACTGGTCGAAGTCATGTTGCAACGCGGCCACTTCGTCCAGCGACAACACGCCCTCCACCACCAGGAAGCCGTCGCGCTGGAATTGTTCGATTTGAGCTTGCTCGATCATTTTGTGTGAGTCCTGAACATTAACGAGATCACGCCAGCGAGACGTCCTTGAGGAACGCCTCCACGCGTGGGTTGTGGCCGCTGCGCAGGGCCTGGGGCGTGTCGTCGCAGACCACGCGGCCCTTTTCCATGAACACGATGCGGTCGGAAACCTTGAAGGCGAAGTTCATCTCGTGGGTGACGATCACCATGGTGATGCCCTCCCCGGCCAGGGCTTCGATGACCTGCAGCACTTCGTTGACTTTCTCGGGGTCGAGCGCCGAGGTGGGCTCGTCGAACAGCATGATCTGCGGGCGCATCATCAAGGCGCGGGCGATGGCCACACGTTGCTGCTGGCCGCCGGACAGCTGGTGCGGGTACTTCCAGGCGTGGTCGAGCATGCCGACCTTGTGCAGCAGCGCGTAGGCCTGTTGCTTGAGCTCATCGGTGCGCCCCAGGCGATGGTATTTCGGCGCCATCAGCAGGTTGTCGAGCACGCTCAAGTGCGGGAACAGGTTGAAGCTCTGGAACACCATGCCGATGTTCAGGCGGTGCTCGGCGTGCTCAATAAATTGAGGTTTCTGCGCGCCGACTTTGTGCAAGTGAATGAACGGCAGGCCGTTGATATGAATCTCGCCGTTGTCCAGTTGCTCCAGGCCGTTGAGCAGGCGGATCAGCGTGGTTTTACCCGACCCGGACGGCCCGATCACCGACACCACCTCACCCGGCTGCACCTGCAGGTTGACCGAGCCCAGCACTTCAATGTCGTTGTAAGCCTTATGCAAGCGGGCGGCTTGCAGCGCGGCGACGCCAGTGTTGGCCGGGCGCTCCGCCGCCGTGCGTTGTTGGGTAGCCAATGCCAGCACCGCCGCATCCGGCACGCGGGACACGTTGCGCTGGTTGACGTCGAGAAAGCGCTCCAGGCGTTTGAGCAGGAAGTCGAACACGGTGACGATAAACACGTAGAAAAACGCCACCGCCGCCATGGTTTCGATCACCAGGAAGTTCTGCGAATACAGGCGCTGGCCGACCATCAAAATCTCGGTCAGCGAGATCACCGACACCAGCGAGGTGAGCTTGACGATGGAGATGTACTCGTTGGCCAGCGACGGCAACGCCACGCGCAGCGCCTGGGGGATCACCACGCGCCACTGGGTGCCAAAGAACTTCAAGCCCAACGCCCGCGCCGCTTCGCCCTGCCCTTTGGGAATCGAGAGCAAACCACCACGGTGGATTTCGGCCACGTACGCCGTCTCGCAGATCACCAACGCCAGCAGGCCGGACCAGAACGGGTCGGCCAGCACGGCCGAGGTGCCGGGCAGCGCCTGGGGCAGGTTGTAGATAAAGATCAGCAGCACCAGCAGCGGCAGGCTGCGGAACAACCAGATATAGCCTCGGGCCGGGACGCTGAGCAGCCCATGTTTGGATTGTTTGGCCAGCGCCAGCAGAAAGCCCAGGGCAATACTCAGGACCCAGGTCAGGGTGCTGAGCTTGATTACCGTCCACGTCGCCCGCCAGAACTCGGGATCGGCGAGCAAACCAAACATGTAGTGCCAGTCGAATGTCATCGTCGCGGTGCCTTGCTGAAAAGAAATTGATCTGCATCGATGGGATGAGAGTCGTGGGGACGGGGGTGCAGGGTCAATTCGTAAAACCCGGCTCACTGGGTAGGCAGAACCTATGCAACCCAAAAACACCAAAACTCCACTGTGGGAGCTGGCTTGCCTGCGATTGCGGTGCATCAGCTGGCACATCAGGCACAGACAGACCGCTTTCGCAGGCAAGCCAGCTCCCACATTTGATTGATTTTGTCCTTGACGTCGCAGGGTCAGGCCAAAAGGGTGCACCACCGAGCAAGTGGCGCAGCCCACGCCACCTTTTGGTGCATCCTCAGCTCACACCGCTCAAGACCCGAACCGCATGCGGGTCAAAAAAGCTCGGCGGCGCCATACCGGGGATGTACTGATCGGACACAAACATCCGGCAGCGCTCGGCAAACGCCGACACCACACGCGACAGCTGGGTGTTGCTCGCCGTGGCGTAGCCCAGCCGCATCGGCCGGTGCGAGCCCGCCAGGCGCAGGCGAATCACGCGTTTGCCATCCTGGGACACATTGGATTTGGGCCGCGCATTCGCGAAGGAATAGCCAATGCCATTGCCGACCATCGCGCGCACCGTTTCAAGGTTGGTGGAGCGCATGATGATGTTGGGCGTGGTGCCCGCCTGCATGAACAGGCTGAGGAAATAGTCGCGGCTCCAGGGCGTGTCGAGCAGCACCACCGGATACGCTTCAAGGTCTTGCATGCTCACCGCCGGCAAGCTCGCCAGCGGGTGATACTCGCCGACCATCACGTACGGCGGCAGGTGCGCCAGGGCTTGGAAGTCGATGTCGGGGCTGGTCACCAGGTCGTAGGTCAGGGCGATATCCAGCTCGCCGCTGCGCAGTTTTTCCAGCAACTCCTCGTGGTTGCCTTCGGCCTGGGTCAGCCGTACGCCGGGGAAGGCGCGGCCAAAACCAAACACCAGTTCGGGGGTGATCATTGGCGCCAGCGACTCCAGGCAACCCACCCGCAAAGGCCCGCGCACAGTGTTCAACGACTCCGAGGCGATGGTGTAGAGGTTGGTCATCTGCTCCAGAATCAGCTTGGCTTCCTGCATCACCTGGCGCCCCACCGCCGTGAGCGAAATGCCCTGGGCGTGATGGCGAATAAACAGCTGGATGCCCAGCTCCGCTTCCATATGGGTGATGGCGGCCGAGATCGACGGCGACGACACATGAATGCGTTCAGCCGCAGCACTGATGCTGCCCGCCTCTCCTGACGCCACGAAATACTCCAGTTGACGCTGAGTAATACGACTGAGCATTACGCCTGCCCCTCAACAATGACTGTACGCGGGGTGTTGCAGGGTTCGTGCCGGGTCAGCCGCGAACCGATGACCTGCACGGGCTTCGGTTTTTCCTAAGCACTACCGCGCACAAATGCTGGTTTCGCGAGTTCCGGGGCGATGTGAAGCTTGTTGTATCCCGCTTCCGATGAGTTGCCCGCCATGCCGACCCACACCCGCATCCGCATGTTCAACACCAAACAGACCTACCCCAACCAGGCGCTGGACAACGACTTGTGCCAGGCCGTGCGCGCCGGCAACACCATCTATGTGCGCGGCCAGATCGGCACCGATTTCGACGGCAACCTGGTCGGCCTCGGCGACCCGCGCGCGCAAGCCGAGCAGGCGATGAAAAACGTCAAGCAACTGCTTGAAGAGGCCGGCTCCGACCTGTCGCACATCGTGAAAACCACCACGTACCTGATCGACCCGCGTTACCGCGAGCCGGTGTATCAAGAGGTAGGCAAGTGGCTCAAAGGCGTGTTCCCGATCTCCACCGGGCTGGTGATTTCCGGCCTGGGCCAGCCGGAATGGCTGATGGAAATCGACGTGATTGCCGTTGTGCCGGATGACTGGGCCGTATGAGGGCGGTGATTGCCCGTGAGCCGGGCGGGCCTGAGGTGCTGCACGGCGTAGAGCGCCCGGTGCCGACACCCGAAGCCGGCGAAGTGTTGATTCGCGTGGTCGCTGCAGGCGTCAATCGCCCGGACCTGATGCAACGCAGCGGCGCACCGATTCCGCCTGGCGTCACCGACGTGCTCGGCCTGGAAGCGGCGGGCATCGTCGTCGCGGTAGGCCATGGCGTGGATGAGTTTGCCCCTGGCGACCGCGTGATGGCGCTGCTCAACGGCGGCGGCTACGCCGAGTACTGCGTGGCACAGGCGGCGCACTGCTTGCCGGTGCCGGTGGGGTTATCACTTCAGGATGCCGCTGGCGTGCCGGAAGCGGCGTTCACCGTGTGGCACAACCTGTTTGAACTGGGCCGCCTGCGCAGCGGCGACAGCGTGCTGATCCACGGCGCCGCCAGTGGCGTCGGCAGCTTTGCCGTGCAGTGCGCGCATGCCGCCGGGGCGCGGGTGATTGCCACCGCCGGCGGCGCGCAGAAAGTCGCGATGCTGCAAGCGCTTGGCGTGTGGCGCGCGGTGGATCGCCACGTTGAAGATTTCGTCGAGGTAGTGAACGACTGCACCGAAGGGCGCGGCGTGGACGTGGTGCTGGATAACGTCGGCGGCCCTTATGTCGCGCGCAACCTCGCCGCCATGGCGATGGGCGGGCGGCATGTGAGTCTGTCATTCCTGCAAGGCGCGAAGATCGAGTTGGATTTACAGGTCTTGATGCGCAAAAACCTCAGCCTCACCTCCTCCACTCTGCGCCCTAAAAGCCACGCCGAAAAAGCCCGTTTGGCGGTGTGCATTCGCTCGCGTTTTTTACCCTGGCTCGCCTCCGGCCTGGTGCGCCCGCAGATCCACACGCAGCTGCCACTGCTGCACGCCGCCGAGGCCCACCGGCTGCTGGAGGCCAACGCCAATGTCGGCAAAGTCGTGCTGACCGTCGCGCAATAACCTGGAGCGCAAGCCATGCACCATCGCGTGTTTTTCCTCAATGGCCCTAACGCCAACCTGTACGGGTTGGACAAAAACGGCACCTATGGCAGCGAAAGTTTCGCCAGCATCCAAGCACGCTGCCAACGCCACGCCGCTGAGCTGGGCCTGACCCTGGACTTTCGTCAGAGCAACCACGAAGGCGTGCTGGTGGACTGGATACAGGAAGCGCGACTGAACGCCGACGCCATCGTGATCAACGCCGCCGGGCTCACCTACAGCTCGGTACCGATCCTCGACGCGCTGCTGGCCTTCGACGGCCCGATCATCGAAGCGCACATGAGCAACATCTGGAAGCGCGAGAGCTTTCGGCATCACTCCTACGTGTCCAAGGCGGCTACCGGCGTGATCGCAGGGCTTGGGGCGTTGGGTTATGAGCTGGCGCTTACGGCGGTGGCCACGTTGTTGAAAACCCAATGAACCGCCTCACCGCAGATCAACTGTGGGCGCTGTCGAGCTTTAGCGAGGCGGCGAAGGGATCACCGCAGTGCACCTGATTACCCGTGCACCTGCATCGCAAACTGGCTGACGCAGCTACCCGTCGAAAAAAATCAGGCTGAAAAAGCGTGTATTCAGGGTGCATCAGTGATGCATCGAGAATGACGCTGCTGGTGATTGCCCCATGGGGTTTGGATTTTCCTAACCTCTGCCTTCAAAAAGCATAATTTCGCTCCTTCCACTGCGTGATCACACTGAGGCTGTCGATGCTTGCGCGTCGCCCAAACCGACCGAGGTCGTTCACTTTTAGGAAACGCACATGTCAGTGGAAACAATCAACACCCTGGTAGTGGGCGCAGGCCAGGCCGGCGTCGCCATGAGCGAGCACCTTTCCCTGATGGGTGTGCCGCACTTGGTGCTGGAGCGCAGCCGCATCGCCGAACGCTGGCGCTCGGAGCGCTGGGACTCGCTGGTCGCCAACGGCCCGGCCTGGCACGACCGCTTTCCCGGGCTGAAATTCGAGGGCATTTCCCCCGAAGCCTTCCCGCCGAAAGAGCGCATGGCCGACTACTTCGAAGCCTACGTCGAGAAGTTAAAGGCCCCCGTGCGCACCGGCGTGGAAGTCCAACGCGTGGAACGCCACGTGGGCCGCCCCGGCTTCAAAGTCACCACCTCCGCGGGCATCATCGAAGCCGCGAATGTGGTGGCGGCCACCGGCCCGTTCCAGCGCCCATCGATCCCCACCATCGTCCCGGCCGCCGCGCCCGTGCACCAACTGCACTCCTCCACCTACAAAAACCCTGCGCAATTGCCCGAAGGCGCCGTGCTGGTGGTCGGCGCCGGCGCCTCCGGCTCACAAATCGCCGAAGAGCTGCAAAAGGCCGGCAAAACCGTGTACCTCTCGGTGGGCGAGCACTACCGCCCGCCCCGCGCGTACCGCGGCCGCGACTACTGCTGGTGGCTCGGCGCGCTGGGCCTGTGGGACGAAGTCAAAATTCAGCCGAAGAAAAAGCACGTGGCCTTTGCCGTCAGCGGCTATGAAGGCGGTAAGACCGTGGACTTCCGCCGCCTGGCGCACCAGGGCATCCACCTGGTCGGCGTCACGCGCGCGTGGAACGAGGGCGTCATGACTTTCGAACCGGGCCTGGCCGACAACGTGGCCGAAGGTGACCGCGCCTACTTTGATGTACTGCGCGACGCCGACGCCTACATCGAGGCCAACGGCTTGCCGTTCCCGTTGGAGCCCGACGCCTGGAAATTGCTGCCCGACCCGGAATGCCTGGTTAACCCGACCCTCAGCCTGGACCTGGCCGAGGCCGGCGTAACCACCATCCTCTGGGCGACGGGCTTCAAGTTTGATTTCAGCTGGTTGAAGGTCGATGCGTTTGACGAAAAAGGCGAGCCGTTTCACAAGCGTGGGATTTCGGCGCAGAGCGGGATTTACTTCCTCGGCCTGCCGAATCTGGTGAACCGCGCGTCGTCGTTTATCTACGGGGTTTGGCACGACGCGAAGTACGTGGCCGACCATATTGTTTTGCAGAATGAGTACATGTCCTACACCAAGCCCTGAAACAGCAAAGTCCGAGGCGACAGCGCCTTGCTCCGTTGCCTACGCTTGCGTCAGAATCCGCCGGCTTGTGCGCTTGGGTGGGCGTCTCTAAGGTTGCTCGGTCGCTGAATACTCAGTGATCGGGTTTAGTAGCTCGGGGTTATTCCAGTCAGCGCACAAGCTTCATCTGTCGGACGGTCTAGTCCGTGCTCGATGGTGGCTGTGTGCAGGGCGTCCTCGGGCGCGCCGGCTTTCTTGGAATTCCCCGGTCTACTAACCTGCGCACAGCTGCCACCCCTTTGTTTAGTAGCTCAGAGGTGACGGCCCTAAAGTGGGAAATTCCAAGATATGTTCAAAGTCACACCCAACCCTCCGAACGAGCCGGACCTGAAGCTGAACCAGGCGGCGCATCGCGCGATTGATCGCTATCTCAATCCAGAAACTGACTCACCTTTACCACCGACAGGCTTGTTCAGCGTTGCCGCCGATGCCAGCAACGAAACCCTGATCACCAACAGCTACGAAACCTTCTCCTCAGTGACCGCCTTGCTGCTTGACCTGTCGGAGGACCTGACCGGGAAACAGCGCGATGTGGCGCTGGCGATTCACCAGTTGAGCGAGCTGGGGGTTTTGTTGATGGACAGGCTAATGGAGCGGGAGGCTGCTGTAGCGGGTAGCTGAGCTTTCAACTGTATGACCCGAATAAACAACCGGGCTTACTCGCGAACATGTCGGGCCGGCAAATATTGATGTCGACTGACCCGCCGCTTTCGCGGGCAAGCCCGCTCCCACAGGGGTTCTGCGCTTGACTGATGGGTAGTGGGGAACAGGCCACCGTTAAAGGCGTGGCCTGCCGCCTGTTCTGTCTAACGCAACCGAATACACGGCAACCGATACCGCACCTCGACCAACTGCACACCGCCCCTCTCAAGCGTGCGCTCACTGCCCGCCTCCTCAACACAGCCTACCCGGCGATAAAACCGGACAGCCCTTTCATTACGGGCCAACACCCACAGCGTTACCTGTTCAAACCCTTGCTCAGCCAAATACTGTAAGCCCGCGTTCCACAACGCCAGCCCGACGCCCGTGTGCCAGTGCTCAGCGACCACGTAGATGGCCATCACTTCACCTACGTTCTGCGCAGCAGCATCCTCATCACGGCTGGCGCCGACGGATACCCAGCCGACTACCTGCTTGTTCACCTGCGCCACCCATACTGTTGATTCGCCCGATTCAATCGAGGCCATCCAAAATGATTCGCGCCTGGCCAACGTCGAGCTCAACGCACCCAAGTAGTCGGCGGGCATCAGCTCGCGATAGGCGTCCTGCCAACTGCTGATGTGCACCTGGGCAATCGCCCTGGCGTCGGCGGGTGAGGCATGACGAATCATCGAAGCGTTCCTTGTTCGGATATCAAGGGGTTAGCGTAAGCCGGCCTCGATGACGATTTTGCGATGCACAGCCCCTCGTGCCATCCATACACACTACGGGCCAGTTACGCCGCGCGCCGTAAGATGCTGACGGACGTAATAATTGTCGAATTCACTGCTTTCGACGAATTGGAAACCATGGCGGGTATAAAACCGGTTCGAGGCGCTTTCTTTGAGAGCACCCACTTTGATCGGCAGTGCAGCCGCGTCCGCTTCTTTGAAAATAAGAGCAAGCACCGCAGCACCTACCCCTGCCCCTTGCGCACTCGGCCTCACGTATAGGTGGTCGAGCACGAGTTGATCGGGATAGTGCTTGACCACGACAAAGCCGACCCGGTCTCCAGCCACCTCAATGTAACGGGTGTTGTGGGCTTCGAAGCCGCTGACAAAGCGCTCACGCGCCCGCACCGGATCAAACCGCCCGACACGCTCCAGACTGTCGCGCATCGCCTCGATTCGAATGGCAACCAAGTCGTCCAGGTCGCCGGGTTGAGTGAGGACTAACCTGACGGGGGCGTTTTGATCGCGTGTGATGGGCATGACGTTGCACTCTACATAGGCGCAGGAGTAAGACCACGTTAATACGGTTTCCCGAAGCGTGGTCTACCTTGTTTTTTTAAGCGCATCACAGGCTCAGGCGCGCTTGGGCAACTTCCAATTCGGCCGGATGAAGTGGCAGGTATAGCCATTGGGTATGCGCTCCAGATAATCCTGATGCTCTGGCTCCGCTTCCCAAAACGGCCCTGCGGGTTCTATCTCAGTCACCACACGGCCTGGCCACAACTTGGAGGCATCCACGTCGGCAGCAGTGTCTTCGGCGATGTCGCGTTGCTGTTCGCTCAGGTAATAAATCGCTGAACGATAGCTTGGCCCAAGGTCATTGCCCTGGCGGTTAGGCGTGCTGGGGTCGTGGATCTGGAAAAAGAATTCGAGAATCTGCCGGTACGTGATCACCGCAGGATCAAACACGATCTCAATCGCTTCAGCATGATTGCCGTGGTTGCGATAAGTGGCGTTCGGCACATCGCCGCCGGTGTAGCCGACTCGCGTACTGAGTACGCCGGGGTAGCGCCGCAACAGGTCCTGCATGCCCCAGAAGCAGCCGCCGGCAAGAATCGCGGTTTCGGTTTGGTTGGTCATGGTCTGCCCTTGTGCTGAATGAGTACCGGGATAGTTATGGGGCTGCGCTGGGCAATAGCAAGGGTGAACGTCGGGTTGCGCTCGCCTCACTCATAAAATTCCCGGCCAGCAAAATGGCCGCACAGCGCTGCGCAGCCGTGAGGCAATGGTTCATACGCCCCTGCGCGCGGACATCCGCATGACTTCAAAAGGCCGCCATTTCGTCATATTTCTGCAATGAAACCATGCGATTTTTTGTCGGCGGAAATAGGACACAACAGCCAGTTCTAGAACGCTAAACCGCTGTTTTAATTATGGAAAATGGATTTTAAGGAAAGCCGATGTCGATGTTTTGTCAGATTATGGATAAATCTGAGAGTGGTGGGTGCGGGTGCAAGATCCCATCCAGCGTGTTAACGAAGATTCTGTCGCAAACTGCAGCAGCCAATACGGTGTCGGATGACAAAGTGGTATTGGGCTTTGAGTCTTCTGACGATTGCGCCGTCTATGACGCAGGTGAAAAATACCTTTTATTCACCACCGATTTTTTCTCCCCGATAGTTAACGATCCTTATGTCTTCGGCCAATTGGCAGCCAGCAATGCTGTGAGCGATATCTTTGCTTCAGGCGGGAGTCCGCTGATTGCCAACTCGATCATGGCGTTCGACCCGGAACTGGTGTCGGCCGAGCAGGTAACGCAGATGATCCTGGGCGCCCAGTCGGTGATGAACAAGTTCAATGTGAGCATCGTCGGTGGCCATACGATCAAGAACAGCCAGCCCTTGTACGGCTTCTCGATCATTGGTGAGGTGGAAAAGCACCGGTTGAAGAAAAATAACACCGCCAGGGCCGGAGATTTGCTGGTCATGACGCGTCCGATCGGTGTCGGCATCCTCGCCAATGCCCTGAAGACCGGCGTGATTGAACAAGAGGATATTGCCGCGTCGACGCTTGCCCAGATCACCGGCGATAACGCGTTTGGCCGCACGCTGAGCGAAAGCCCTGAAGTCAGCAGTTTGACTGATATCACCGGGTTCGGCTTGATCGGCCATATCAGTGAGATGGTCGGGCTGGGGCAACTGGATGTTGACCTGGACACGAGCGGTCTGGTTTTTTATGACGGTACAGAGTCATTGGCGGTGGCGGTGACGTCGGCTGACAGCGGTATTTTTTCTAACCTTAAAAAGTACGCGCAGAACGTGGAGTACCTGGCTGATCTTCCCTTGGCTAGAAAGTTTCTGTTGCATGACCCGCAAACGAATGGCGGGTTGCTGTTCACGGTGAGTGCCGAAGGGTTTGAAACGAACCGTCGGGCGTGGCAGGCGCTTTGCCCTGATCTGATTGTTATTGGTCGGATGAAGGAAGGGACCGGCAAGATCAAGGTCTGCTGAGATGGTAGCCATGACAATCTACCCGGTCATGGTCGGTGTGGGCGTGATGGCGGGTTTCATGTCAGGTCTGTTCGGTATCGGTGGGGGCATCATCGTGACGCCCCTGTTGGTGCTGATTTACCCGATGTTGTCCGGTCAGAAACTGCCGATTGAAGTCGTGACGGGGCTGTCTTCCGCACAGGGCTTCTTTTCGTCCCTCGTGTCGTTCGCGCTGCACCGCATCAAGTTTCAGCCCGATTGGCGAGTGATCAGAAGCTTTGCCGTACCGATGGCTGTCGCCAACTTTTTTGCCTCGCTGAATGCTGATGCCTTCAGCGAAAACTTCATCCTGTTCATCTTCGGCCTGCTGGGGTTGATGTCGTTGTTGGTCACGTACCTGTTCCGTAAACCGGTGGCCCTGTTGTGCAACCATCAATCGCTGTCGTTGCCACTGATAGGGCTGGTGCTGGGCGTATTGTGCGGGCTGGTTGGACAGGGTGGCGGGTTCATCTACCTGCCTGTGCTGATCAGCTTGTTTGGTCTGCAGATAAAGCAGGCCATTTCGACCTCGGCGCTGATCGGTATCATCGGCGCAAGTGGGGCGTTATTCGGCAGAGTGGGTTCAACCATGGATTTTCTCGGCTACACCGGTGAGTTGGTACTGGGGATATTGGTGGGGGGTTTGCTCGGTGCCATGCTTTCTCATCGGCTGGACTCGAGGCACCTGAAACAGGCGCTGAATGCTTTCGTTTTGCTGTGCTCGCTCCAGCTCATGCTGCGCGTGCTTATTTGACCTGTGAGTCTCTGTTCGCACCTGCGAGCAGCATCCTGAATGACATAAAAAAGAAACCTGGAAGTGTTTGATATGGATATTGCTGTGGATGCAGTTTATGCCGACGTCTGTGGGTCGGCTCCGGTTTCAATGGGTGTGAGCAACATGCTTCAGGCGTTGTTTTCGACCCGCCAATGCGCCAACCCCAATGCCAATCATGCCCTGGGCGTTGCGTTGCTCGAACGCGTCGAACGGGCGCGTGGCAGCATCGCCAGCCTTTTGAACGTGGACGCCGACTGCCTGATTTTCAACAGCGGCTCCAGTGAGGGCTGTGCCCAGGTGTTTCATGGTTTTTTCGATCGCTACAAACATGAGCAACCCTTGGTGTTGTACTCCGCGATCGAACACGCCTGCACCCTGCAGAACATAAACCGCTACGGCCTGGAAGGCCTGCAAGCCATAGCGATCGGGCATCAAATGAACGGACTGCTCGACACCGACCAATTGGAGCAGCTGCTGCGTGCCCATGCAGGTCGCCCGACATTGGTTTGCGTTATGGCCGTGCATAACGAAACCGGCGTGATTCAACCGATCGAAGACATCGCCCGACGAGTGAAGGCTGGAGGTGGTCTGCTGTTTTCGGACATGACCCAGGCCATCGGCAAAATCCCTGTGGACCTGCACGCATCCGGCGTTGATTTCGCCATTGCGTCAGGACACAAGTTCGGGGCGTTGCCCGGTGCCGGTTTTCTGTACGCCAGAAGCCGTTACGGATTGTCGCCATTGATCGTTGGCGGCGGCCAGGAAGGCGGGTTGCGCGGTGGTACTCAGAACTATCCGGGCATTCTTTCGATTGAAACCGCGTTGCAGGAAAAACAGCACACCTACGGCACCGGCAAAGTCGCGGTACAACAGAGCCGGGAAACGTTTGAGCGTACGCTGCAAGCGATGCTGGGCGAAGTGGTCGTGATCGGTCAGCAAGCACCGCGTGTGCCTTGTGTGAGTTTTGTTGCATTGCCAGGGGTCAATACAAAAAAACTGCAGTGGGCCTTGAACACACAGTCGATCTACATCACCGGTGGGTCGGCATGCTCGGACAAGAAACTGAGCCTGTCCAACACGGTTACACAACTGGGATATCCCGACCGGATCGCCGGGGCCACGGTGCGCATTTCCATCGACGAAGCACAGTGTCAATTCGCCTATGAGCGGATTCTGGAGGGCATCGCCCAAGCGCTGAAGCTGTCTTCGACTGTACCGGCAGCTCACACTGTGACCCACGTGTTATGAGGGTGGTGACCTCAGGCTCGGCGTACCTGGACATCGACGCGTATGCCTGCTGCATTGCGTACGCCGAGCTGTTGAATCACCAGGGCGTTGATGCTCGGGCCGTCAGTAGCGCCCCGCTCAATGTCAGCATCTCCAGGACCGTGCTCGGCTGGCAATCATCTCTGGACGATTACCGGCCGGGAGCGGGTGATGAGTTCGTGTTGGTGGATGTCTCCGACTACCACCATTTCGACCCGCTGGTGGTGCTTGAGCAGGTGGTGGAAGTCATTGACCATCACCCAGGCTTTGAAAACTATTGGGCGCAGAAGCTCGGACCTGCGGCAGACATCCTGCCGATCGGCGCAGCAGCAACGCTGATTTTTCAGCGCTGGGAAGCGGCAGAGCTGGTGCCGCTGATCAGCGAAAAAAGTGCTGCGCTGCTGGCCACGGCCATTTTGGACAATACCCTGAATTTCACCGGGCAGTTGACCACCCAAGCGGATATCCGGGCGTATGAAGTCCTCGCAGGGCGGGCGAAGCTGGAGGCCGACTGGCCCGAGCGGTATTTCTCCGAGTGTCAGGCTACTGTCGAATCAGACCTGATTGGCGCGTTGGCGGTTGATGTGAAGCGGCTGAAAGCCGAGAGCAACCTGCCGCAGGTTTTCGCGCAGCTGGCGGTATGGGATGCCAGTGCGCTCATCCGAACGCATCGTGCAGCGATCGGTGACTGGCTGGCGGCGCAGGGTGAAGACTGGCTGTTGAACGTCATCAGCATCCGCGAGTGCAAAAGCTACTTTCTGGCTGAGCCCTTGGTCAGCCAACAGAAGTTGAGCCATTTGCTGTCGATCGAATGGCAGGCCGCAATGGCGGTGCTTGAGCCCGCGCTGCTACGCAAGGAACTGTTGAAGCTGGGGTTGGCCGCGTCTGCGTTGTGAGTAAACCGCAGCTGGTTTTGTAGTCGCGTCGAAGGGCTGCTTTTGGGCGACAGTAGCCGCTATGACACACCACTTCCGGCCAAGCCAGTGAACCACTTCAACCCTATCTGTGAGCAAAACCAAAATACCCCGCACTTCAACCAAAGGCGGGGCGTTCTCTCCAGCATCGGCGTGGCCGCGGTCGACACTTAGGCTTCGACGGCGTGGGTCAGTGCGTCCATGCCGGTGGCGGCGCACAGGGCAATGCCCATTATGTTCACGGAGGGACTGGGAGCAGCGCTTCACCCATTTCATGGGGACGGCAGCAAAACCTGATTTGCGCAGACCCAGACCCGCACGGATGGTTATGATGCTTCGCTGATCAACAGCCCTCACCCACCCTCCTGTGCAGGAAATGCAAAATGAGCATTGATTGGATCAACTTCACGCCTTGGACTTCACTAGGCGCAGGCGCCTTGATCGGGCTGTCCGTCAGCGTGTTTGTTCTCGCCAATGGCCGAGTCGCAGGTATCAGCGGCTTGCTGGGAAGCGTGATGCGGTTTGGCAGTGAGGGCTGGGGCGAGAAAGCGTTGTTTCTTCTTGGCCTGGTGATTGCGCCATTGCTGTGGGGGCTGTTTAGCGTGTTGCCACAGATCGAGATCACGGCACAGTGGCCGGCCTTGGTGATGGCGGGCCTGCTCGTCGGCTTGGGAACCCGGTACGGCTCCGGCTGTACCAGTGGTCACGGCGTGTGTGGGATCTCTCGATTGTCACCCCGCTCCCTGGCGGCGACTGTGTGCTTTATGGCCGCCGGCTTTGCAACGGTGTACCTCATCCGCCATGTGCTGGGGGTTTGAAGCTGATGCTCAAGTTGACCGCATTTCTCGCCGGGCTGATCTTCGGCCTGGGCCTGCTCTTGGGCGGCATGGCCAACCCCGCCAAGGTGTTGGCGTTTCTCGATGTGGCCGGGGCCTGGGACCCGTCACTCGCCTTGGTGATGGTCGGGGCCATCGCCGTGGCGGTTATCCCTATGGGTTGGGCACGCAAGAACAAGCAGTCCTTACTCGCGGCGCCCATGCAGTTACCTGTTAACCGGGAGTTGGACGTGCGCTTGATAGGGGGCAGCGTGGTGTTCGGTATTGGCTGGGGAATGGCGGGTATCTGCCCTGGGCCAGCGGTCGCCATTCTGTTTACCGGGCACTGGCAAATTCTCATCTTCGTAGTGGCGATGCTGGTGGGTATGTATGTGTTTTCCAGCCTGGAAGGCCGGCGCACGTCTTGATGGGGTTGACCCCGATTTTTATAGACTGGTAGATATCAGCCCTGACCCTATTCGCCGTCATCGAACCGCTGGGGTAAGCTTCGCGCCAGAGGCTTCCCCCAGCAAGGAGAATAGACGGCGATGGGCTTGTTCAGTCGATTGTTCGGCGATCGCTTCACACAACCCCCACCCGATGAACCACGGTTGAGCGATGCCGCGATTATGCGTGAGCTTTATCCATTCGGTGCGCAACTGAAAACGTTCACCCAGGCCCTGTTGGCGCGGCTGCCTGACAAGGAACGTGCGCGTCTCGTGAGAAGGGTGTCGCGCTATTACAACCTGGGTGAAGACCCGGCCACCGCGTTGGTCAGTGGTCTTTTGGACGCTGAGAAAGGCCAGTTACTCAATAATCTGGTTCTCATGGCCGTGGACGTGCACGGCGTCGATGATTTCAAGTACCTGGCACCGAAACTGGTTGAAGCCAGCGGTATTGACCAGGTTTATGCCTACAAGCTGGAAGAGACGCCATCACTGATGCAAGTGCTGATCGATTTCGATCAATGGCTGACCGGGTTCGGGAAGCGCTTTCTGCATGTGGATACAGGCGGCTCCGATTATGTGGGTTGCATCATTGAGCAAGACTGCGTCGAAAACCTGATCGCGCTGGCCAAGCAGGCTGGCATCGACGCACGGCTCGATCCCTTTTGAGACACGTTGGCTGACCGCCAATGAACCAGGCTGTGTGAAAACACCCGCCGAGCAGCTCAAAACCTGCGGTTTAAAACAGAGTAAAAACGGGGTCAGACCACGTTTTATAATAGTGGTCTGACCCTATTGTTCTCTTCATCGGGTAGAGCATGTGCCTTCCATCTGAATCGACCAAAACAACAGAGTATTTCTTGTAAAAACGGGGTCATAAAAACGGGGTCAGACCACCTTTTATAATAGTGGTCTGACCCTATTCTTCTCCTATTCTTCTCTGAGTCGTTTTCAGCCGTTCGCGATAGACAGCAATCGGCCAGAAGCCGTCACTCAATCTACAAAATCAGGGGCGGTTCACTGCGCCTCCTCCAACAGCCAATGCGCAAATGCCTGGATGGGCGGGCGACTCAGCTCAAGGGGTTCAGGTAACACGAGGCAAAACGTCTTGGCGACATTCTCCTTCTGCGGCCATGGGGCAACCAGCCGGCCCTGCGCCAACTCCGCCTCCACGTACATCCGCGGTACGAGTGCCACACCCAGGCCAGCCAGTGCTGCCTCAATCAACATCGCATGCAAGTCGTAGCGTGCGCCCATCGCTGGGTTACTTAGGACAATTCCGGTTTCCTGGGCATAGCGCTGCCACGCATCCGGGTTCTGTCGTCGGTGTAATCGCGGCAGTGAATCCAGCGCCGTTGCCTGCTTTCCCTGCTTCAGTAGGACAGGATGACAAACCGGAATTAACACTTCGTTCAACAAGCGATGCGTATGCATGCCTGTCCAGGCCGGGTGCTCAAAATGGATGGCTGCATCAACACCACTACCAGCAAGTACGAACGGCTCCATGCGTTCCGAGAGGTGTACGCAGATATTCGGGTGTTGCTGGCTAAAGCCAGATAAACGAGGGATGAGCCAGCGCAAGGCAAAGGTCGGGCTGACGGCGATATCCAGACTTGCACCGTTCTCGGGCTGGCCCATCAAATACTGGCTGTCCCTGTCTAGACGATCGAGCAGTTCGCGAACTTGCACCGCGTATCGCTCACCGTTAGGCAAGAGTCGCACGCGGTTGCCCACGCGCTCGAAAAGGGTGACTCCCAGAAAGACTTCCAAGCGACCTATTTGCCGACTGATTGCGCCCTCGGTTAACGCCAACTCATTGGCGGCGCGGGCAAAGCTGCCATGACGGGCTGCTGTCTCAAAGGCAATCAGCGCAGCGTTACTGGGTAGCTTTCGACGCATGGTCCTTTCCTTGAGTCAAGATAACCAACTTGATGTTAAGTCACTGATGGGTGCCGAAAATTCGTTTTATCAGGTATTACCACACCACTAGCATGATGAAACATCAATCTATGTGGTGACTTTATGATTTACACAGTCGAATGCAACTACGCTGAACCTGACAGCGAAGCCGAGTGGAATGAGTTTTACACCCTGGAAAAACTGCCCGCGCTGATTTCGGTGAGCGGTTTCAGCTCTTCACAGCGTTTCAAAGCCTTGAGCGGCAATTGCCCGGCCTACTTGGCCTTGCATTCCGTTGAGACGCTCGCTGTATTGCAGAGCGAAGAATACCGCGTAAAGGGAGGTGGCAATTTTTCTCGCTGGCATTCTCACATCACTGATTGGAAACGCAACCTCTATGCCGCAGAAGGCCGTGCAGTTGCCGTGGGCGCGGACGAGTTCCTGTTGATCAGTGAACAAGGCCCTCACGTACTGATTGAACTAGGCCTTACACCTGTAGCACTGCACGCCTTTGCGTTGGACAAGTCTCCTGCACACCGTTGGCTGGCCAAACTGGATTGCACTCAGGCCAAAGCCAACGATCTGCAGGGGCTTAATGTCTATCGCGCCATGACGGAGCAGCTACAGTCATGAATAAGGCAGAAATACCTAACTGGAGGCTCCCCAGCCAGCAAGTCGGTGAGTTTTCGATCACAGCCATCAGCGACGGCTACTTGGGAGCGAACCTGGATTTTCTCGCCAACATCGCTCCCTCGGAGGCGGCCCGACTGCAGTTAGCCGCCGGAATCAGGGAGCCTGCGTCGATCCATATCAATTGCTATCTGGTACGTGGGCGTGGCCGAACGATTCTGATCGACGCCGGCGCCGGTGGATTCAATCACTGGGGCGGCGAGTTGCTGACGCATCTTGCACTGGCCGGAGTGCAGCCTGCCGACATAGATACGGTTCTGTTGACTCACGCGCACCCCGACCACGTAGGTGGCTTGTTAAACGCAGAGGGAGACATGGCCTTTGGTAATGCTGAGTTGGTTGTGCATCAGCGAGAGCTAGCGTTCTGGGAGGACGATGGTCACCTTGGCAAGGCCAGTGAACGTGCGCGTGGAAACTTTCTGTTTGCACGAAGGGTGTTCGAACGGTACCGGAAAAATCTGCGCCCGTTCGCCACCGATGATGTCTTGCCGGGCATCAGCGCGATGCCATTGCCTGGGCATACCGTCGGGCATTGCGGCTACCGATTTGAGTCCGGTGCACGCAGCTTGCTGATATGGGGCGATATTGTTCATTTTCCTCAGATTCAGATTGCGCGCCCCGATGTCACGATTGCCTTCGACCAAGATCCCCTGCTATCGGCGGCCACGCGAACGAGACTGCTGGATTTGGCCAGTTCAGATAACTTGATGGTCGCTGGCATGCACTTAGGAGCGCTCGGCTTTGCTCATATCAAGCGCTCAGGGAGCACCTACGCCATTGCTTACGAAACGTGAGTCAAGTACGGGCAGCAAACTGTCTTTCGATAGTTTTTCTTCGCGGCTGAAAACTTGCCAGGAACGATAAAGGGAGCACATTTGTTTGCACGACTCTGACGTCCGCTTTTGGCCGATTGCGGCCAGACATAGGATTCAGCCCCATGATTTTACCGGCCAACAAGCCTGCGTGCTCTCTGACGGTGAGACTGAGACAGCGTTTTGTCCTCGGCGCAGTGAGCCAGGAGCGCGGTCATCGCAATGTCTACAGGAAAGCCATCCTCCAGCCATTTAAGCGCCAGTCCCGACCAATATTCGGAATGTGACGTCAAGGCTGTGATCACCAGCGGCTGCAACGCAATGTCAGTAGGTAGCGTATATTTTTTGCTAAGAGCGCTTACCGCATCTGGCAAATCGAGTACCGCCATTTCGAAAGGTTTCTCAAGCAGCGGTAATAGCCAGACATAGCTAAATTCTTCGTTCATCTTTTCCCCCGATTGCTAATGGTCGCTTTTTGCCGTAGCACAAGAGGAGGAATCAACCCAGCGCAGAACAGTGGCCGCCAATGGCGGCAATATCCGGGTGCGCCGAAAACAGACTTTATAGAAGGCTCAAGGTTGATTACCTTCGTGTTGTGAGTTCAGGCGTCCAAGACCGTAGTAGTTCATGAATTCGCGCATAGTCGGTGAAAGCGTCTCTTGTGAAGCAATCTGCCAGAATTTTCTTTCCCCAAGAACCGGCTCAAACCGCTTGATGAGTTCCTGCGCTGTATTGTGATGGCCAACACGCAGCCAGTGCCTGAACATGTATTCGTTTTCCTGCCGCGATAGCTGTGCTGCTTGGATTAGTCTGAGTGAGTACCGAAAGTTCAGTGGCCATAATTGCTTTAGAAAATCGAGTCTCTGAGCGTTTGGAAGGCCCACTAACCACTGCTTCACATCCTTATCCACCTGAGCATTACTAGAACGCGACGCCACCTGCCCCAGTGTGAAACGAGAGTCGTCCATGGTGTGCAAGGCCTAAGCGTATAAGGGAAGGTCACATTCTGTCCTATGCATAGGAATAACGGGCAGCTTATTTTTACGCTATTGACCGATTGCTGCCCCTCCGTAAAGGGCAGCTTTGGGTCGAGAGCAGCCTATCTCGCAGCGCATACCACCATAAGCCAACAGCCCCCGTGAAGCCAAAACACCTCGACCAGATAGCAAACGCTTCACACCTATAACTCTGGTAAAAGCACTCCAACCAAACCCCATCTTTCTCGGAACCTCGCCATGCCGCGCCTTCTCCCCCTTCTGCTCTCGCTTTTACCCAGCCTGGCCTACGCCCTCCCCGCCCTGAAAGACACCACGCTCTACACCACCACCGTCCACGACTGCGAGGACGTTAATCTGGCCACCTGGCAGCATCCCACCCGCGCGTTGCTGGAGAAGAACAACTTCCAGCTCGAACGCATCCAGCTGTGCAACGGCGGCCATTACCCGATTTTCCAGGTGCAAGCGCCCTACGACCCGCGCGGTCAGACCAAGGATTTTTTCCTGCCGTTGTATGAGCACATGCGCAAGGCCAACGGTAAATGGCCTTACGCATTGGTCGACAGCAGCGACGCGGTGGTGGTGTACGTCAGCTACCCGAAAGACGATGAGATCTCCCTGGATTACGAGGGTTTCGAAGCGCCGTAGAAGCGCGTTTCAATCATTGCAGGCGGCCCGGTAAGGGATGCATTGCGAGGGCATTTCAGGTAATGATGCGCCACCCAAATCAAGGACGATAAAAACAATGAAAACCGCGCTGCGCGCCCTGTTGCTGCTGTGCCTGTCCACGCCCGCCTTCGCGGCCGAAAGCCCGGTGGGTTTCAAGACCGCCACGCTGCCCGATACCACACACCAGCGCCCGCTGGAACTGGTGGTCTGGTACCCCGCCACCACCACAGCCCAACCCGAGCTGATCGCCGACAACGCGGTGTTCATCGGCGCCCTCGCCGTGCCCGACGCGCCACCGGCTGCCGGCGAGCATCCGTTGGTGGTGCTGTCCCACGGCTACGGCGGCAATTGGGGTAAACAGGTGTGGCTGGCCAGTGCCTTGGCGCACGAGGGTTATATCGTGGCCGCGGTCAATCACCCCGGCACCACCACCAAAGACCGCAGCCCGCGAGCCGCCGCGCAACTGTGGCTGCGCCCGGCCGACCTGAGCCGCGCTATCGACGCGGTTTTGGCTCAGCCGCAGCAATTTGGCGCCGTCGCACATAACCGGATTGCTGCGGTGGGCCACTCCCTCGGCGGCTGGACCGTGATGGAAATCGCCGGGGCACGCTTCGACCCCGACCTGTTCAACCGCGACTGCGCCGACCACCCGAAGTTGGGCGGCTGCATCGGCTACCAGCAGATGAACCCCGCCGCCACGCCCGCCGGCAAGGCCCAGTTGGCCGCTGACTTGAGCGACAAACGCATCACCGCCGTTGTGTCACTGGACCTTGGCCTGTCGCGAGGCTTCACCCGCGCCAGCCTGGCCGCACTGCCGGTGCCGGCGCTGGTGATTGCCGGGGGCGTGCCAACCGAGGACATGTCGCCTGAATTGGAATCCGCCGACATGGTCAAGCGCATGCCAACACCCTCCACGCAGTACGTGGAGATCAGCGACGCCACGCACTTCAGCTTTATGTCGATCTGCAACCCGGGTGGCATGGCATTGATTGAAGAGAGCTCGCCGGGCGATGGCATGATTTGCCGGGACGGCGAAGGGGCGCGGCCACGGGCGGTGATCCAGCAGCAAGTGGTGGCGCTGATTACTGGGTTTCTGGCACGGCCCATTCACCCTTAACCAAGACGTTTGGACAGGCAATGAATAGCCCAATCAATCTGCTCTTCGTGTGCAGCCGCAACCAGTGGCGTAGCCCTAGCGCAGAGGCCATCTGGCGCCGTCGCCCCGGCTTCAATGCGCGCTCGGCGGGCACCAGCCCGAATGCGCGCAAAACCATCGGCGCCGCGGATATTCGATGGGCAGATGTGATCTTCGTCATGGAGCGCAAACACCTGCATCGCCTGCAGGCAGACTACGCGCGGTTGCTTGAACACAAGCCGCTTTACTGCCTGGATATTCCGGATGACTTTCGCTACATGGACCCTGAACTGATGGAGCTGCTTGAAGACACCGTCGCGCCTTATCTCAACACCTAGGCGTGGTGCACTGGCCCAACCTATGCAACAGCCGTGGCCCGGTCACCTCGCAGCGCCGGGCCATGTGAAGCGTGATCAGAACGGTTTAGTCGGCAAGTACTTACCATCCAGGGTGATCACCGCGCGCGAGCCGCCGTCCGGGTCTTCGACCTTCTTGACGTCCAGCTTGAAGTTGATCGCGCTGATGATGCCGTCGCCAAACTTCTCGTGAACCAGTGCCTTGAGCGTGGTGCCGTAGACCTGAATCATTTCGTAGAAGCGGTAGATGGTCGGGTCGGTCGGGACGCCGTTGCCGATGCTGCCGCGCACGGGGATGGTTTGCAGCAGCAGCACGGCGTCCGCGTCGAGGCCCAGGGTGTTGGCAACGGTTTGGGCGGCGTCGGCCGGCAGTGGGTGTTGGCCGAGCAAGGCGGCGGTGACAAAGGCTTCGTGCAGGCCGGTGCCTTCGGCGATCTGGGCGAACGACAGGTCTTTGCGGGCCTTGGCCAGCAGGATGACGTCAGTCAGGGCAAGGCGAGTGTTCTGGCTGATTTGTGACTGGATCATGGGGTTATCTCCGTGGTTAAAACTGTGGGTAAAACGGCTGATGGGGAAAGCGCCAACGCTCAACTGTGCGAGCTGGTATGTCGGATCGCCGCACCGCTGCGATGCAGACACCTCGGTGTATCAGGCAGGGTAATCGGCCAGCGGCACAAAGGTGCCGGTGCGACTATCGAAGGCCTGGATACAGCCGCTTTCGATGTCGTAGACCCAGCCATGCAGGGTCATGCGCTTCTCTTCGAGGGCCAGGCGTACCGAGGGGTGCGTCTGGATATTGGCCAATTGCGCGATCACATTTTCGCGGACCATGGAGGCGACTTTGGCGTGCTGGTCGACATGCTGGCGAGCCTCGTTGACCACCCGGCCGGAGTCGGCGTAGCGCAGCCAGCTGGCCACGGCGGGCATGTGGTCCAGGCATTTGCAGGTGGCGATGGCGGTCATGGCGCCGCAATCGGAATGCCCGCAGATCACGATGTCGCGGACCTGCAAGGCCGCCACGGCGTACTCCACTGACGCCGACACACCGCCCGGCTCCGGGCCGTAAGACGGCACGATATTGCCGGCGTTGCGGATGACAAACAGCTCGCCCGGTTCACGCTGCGTGACCAGCTCGGGCACCAGGCGGCTGTCGGAGCAGGAGATGAACAGCGCCCGTGGGCTCTGCTGGTTGGCCAGGTCTTTGAACAGGCCGGCGCGCTCGGGGAAGGCACTGCGCTGGAATTTCAGGAAACCGTCGATGATGTCTTGCATGGGTAACTCCTTTGAATCGCGATGCGATGGAGCAAAGGTTACGGAGCCCGTGCAATAAGGTAAAAGTCTCATATATGATCCAGAACATTAGATAATCTTATGAGTACAAACATGCTGGCACGCCATATCCAATACTTCTTGGCCGTTGCAGAACACCAAGGCTTTACCAAAGCGGCGGCGGCCCTGCATGTCTCGCAACCGGCGCTGTCGCAGCAAGTGCGGCAGTTGGAGGAGAGCCTCGGTGCGCAGTTGTTTGATCGATCCGGCCGCCAGACGCGCCTGACCGATGCCGGTGAGGTGTACCTGCGCTATGCGCTGCGGGCGGCGCAGGAACTGCAGCAAGGTAAGCGCGCGATCCATGACGTGGGCGATCTGAGCCGCGGGACGCTGCGAATTGCCGTCACGCCAACGTTCACCACCTACCTGGTGGGGCCGCTGGTGGAGGCCTTTCACGGCCGCTATCCAAACATCACGCTGAACGTGCGTGAGGTCGCCCAGGAACACATGGAAAACCTCCTGCTGGCGGACGAACTGGACGTAGGGATTGCGTTTGATGAGGTGCACGCGCCCGACATCGACGCCACGCCCCTGCTGGTCGAAACCCTTGCGCTGGTCGTCGGCAAGCAGCACCCGCGGGCTGAGGAGCGGGTTATTGGGCTGGAGGCATTGAATGGCGAATCACTGATTTTGCTGGGCAAGGAATTCGCCACCCGCGAGCAGATTGACCGCTATTGCAGCACGCACGGCATTCGCCCACGCGTGGTGATGGAGACCAATGTGATTGGCGCGCTGATTGAGGTGGTACGCCGGACCACGCTGTCGACACTGTTGCCGGCGGCGATTGCACGGGCGCATCCGCAGTTGGTGGCGATTGAGCTGGGGCCGCAGCGGTTGCAGCGCACCGCTGTGTTGATGCAGCGCAAAGGGGATTATCAGCCGGCGGCGGCGCGGGCGTTTTTGGCGTTGGCCAAGGACGTCGCCGAGGGGCTGACCTGACAGGGCAAACGTGCCTACTTACCAGGCCCCCAAACAATGGCCTGAGCCACCACGACGTACTCGCCGTTGAAGGTGGCCGCTGGCGAGCCATATAACTGATAACCCAGCGCAAGGGCTTCAGAGACGCGGTGACAAAACGCGGCGTCATCCTTGCCCGTCAGTAGCCGGTAAACAGGTAATCCATCGGGCGGCGTGGTTTGCATGGTGTGGTTTTCCTGGTCGACATGAAAGTATCAGGCCCGAACGCATCGTACGGCCCGTGAACGAACCGACAGCAGCATCCATGATTTCCTGCTTCGGCTCAAATCTGCCAATCCGATAAGCACAGCGCTCGTCAGGAATGTTAAGGCTGTACGGCTTGATCATGGGTGGCTGCCGCTGAGTTCCGTATCACATCGCCTTGAGTAATACTGGACCGGCCCCAACCCCGATGTATTCCCCGTGTAACCTGGTCGAGTAGCGCGAATAGTCATGGATAGAACTAAACACAGCGCTTTCGCCTATCAGGCGGTGTACCGCTACCTGGTCGAGTTGATCGACGCCGGCCCGCCAGACGGCGAACGCAAACTGCCGTCTCTGCGCCAACTGGCCGAGCGCCTGGGTGTGTCGGTGTCGACCACCAAGTACGCCTACGCGCTGCTTGAAGATCAAGGGCGGATCTACGCCAAAGCCAAATTCGGCTACTTCACCCGATCGCTACCTGCGCCGTTATTGACTGAAGGCACATCAAGCCTGCTCGACCAGGTGTTTGCCACGGCCCGCCAGCCCGGGATGCTGGCGCTGAGCAGCGATGCCCCGGCGATGCTGCTGTCGCTGGAAAACCCGCTGCTGATGCTCGAGCGTGAACTCACCCGCCAACACCCGCGCTCGCTGACGCCGCTGTACCTGCCGTTCGGCGAGCCCGAGTTGCGTGCCGCACTGGCCGAGCGCTACACCCAGTCCACCGACCGTTACTGGCAGGCCGACCATGTGTTTATCGGCTCGGACTTGCACGCGGTATTGGACGCAGCGCTCAACGCGCTGGACCTCGCCGGCACGGTGGCGTTGGTGGAGTCGCCGTGTTCGTGGGCGATCCTGCGTCAGCTGCAGGCGGCGAATATCCGGGTGATCGAGTTGCACCTGGATGCGCACGGGCGGTTTGACCTGGCCGCGCTGGAAGGGTTATTGCAGCGCGCGCCGATTCGATTGGCGGTGCTGTCGTCGACGGTGAATATCCCCCAGGGGGGCGTGATGCCTGCGCGGGACAAACAGCAAATTTGCCGCTGGCTGGCAGAGCGGGATATCTGGCTGTTCGAAAACGACACCTACGGCGAGTTGTATTTCGAGCCGCAACCGGCGCGCTATCGCGACTTTGCCGACCCGCAGAAGCTGTTGGTGTTTTCGACCTTCGACAAAGTCATCGGCGCGGAAGCGCCCTATGGGTACGTACTGAGTCGCGGGCAAGGCCCGCAGTTGCAGCGAGAGTTTCTCAAGCGCGGGTTCCGCCTGTCGCCTATCCGTCAGAAGGCGATCGCCAAACTGTTCACGTCCAAGCGCATCGACCCACATTTGAAAGCGCTGCGGGCACTGCTGCTGGAGCGCATGACCCAACTCGGCGCGCTGCTGAGCGAACACGATCAGTGGCAGGTACACCGCCCCCACGGCGGCGCGAGTTTCTGGCTTGAGGCCTCGCCCGCCGTCGACATGCGCAAGGTATTCGAGCGTCTGCGCGCCGAGCGCATCATTATTGCGCCCGGCGAGCTGTTCAGTCAGCAAGGCGCCTGGCGGCATCACCTACGCCTGAGCTACACCCTCGACTGGGGCAAGGATATCGCCCAGGCCCTAAATCTGTTGGCCCAGGCGATGCGTCAAAGCCCGTAGCAATGCCGCGCCTCGGGGAAACGCCCGTGGCGTACGTCACCGGCAAAGCGCTCGCAGGCATCGCGAATCACCGCGCCGACATCCGCGTACTGTTTGACGAAACGTGGCAGGTGCTCACCGCCCAGGCCCAGCACGTCTTCGGTGACCAACACCTGGCCGTCGCAGGCGGGCGAGGCGCCGATGCCGATCGTCGGCATCTTCGCGTCCTGGGTGATCTGCCGGGCCACACCTTCGGCCACGCCTTCCAGCAGCAGGCTGAAAGCGCCCGCCTCCAGGTTGGCACGCGCATCTTCAGCGATCACCGCAGCGGTTTCGGTCGTGAGCCCTTGCGCCTTGAAGCCGCCCATCACATTCACAAACTGCGGCATCAGCCCCACATGGGCCATCACCGGAATGCCGCGCGCCACCAGAAACTCAACCGTGCTGGCCAGGGCCTGGTTGGCTTCCAGCTTGACCGCATCGCAGCCGGTGCGCGCCAACACCTGGGCGCAGTTGCGAAACGCCTGCGCGTGGGATTCCTGGTAGCTGCCAAACGGCATGTCGGCGATGACACAGGCCAGGCGCGTGCTATCGACCACCGCGCGAGTGTGGCCGATGATTTCTTCGAGCTGCATGCTCAAGGTTGAAGGCCGGCCATAGCCGACCATGGCCGTGGAATCACCGACCAGAATGAAGTCGACCAACGGGTCGATCAGCTTGGCGATGGTGCTGGAGTACGCCGTCAGGGAGACGATTTTCTGCTGGCCTTTCATCGCGACCAGTTGCGGGACGGTGGTGCGTTGGGTGCGGGTATGCGTGCTCATCAAATGGCTTCCGTTTGCGCTGAATACCCGGCCTGATTATTGGCAAAACACCCGGTGATTCAATGCACAGATCGGCGCTGAAAAGCGACCCAGATGCCAAGACGTTCCGTTGTGGCGAGGGCCGTTGCGCGTTCGCCAACAGCACCGGGTTCACGCAGAGGGGTTTATTTGCCCTCGATCAACCGCAGCGCCAACGGCGCGCTGAACGTGCCGGCCGTCGGGCCACCATGGCAGTCGGCGATGGGCGAAGAGGCGCCGTCCGAGTTGCCCGGCAGCTTGATCCACAGCGCCAGCAGGTTGGGCGTGACGGCGTGCGGCAGCATGCCCAGCTTGCGTGCGGGCGGGTTGCACCAGTCGCCACGGACGGCGCCGTTGCCGTTGCGGCTGGTGTCGACGACCACGGCCTTTGTGTAGGCGTGATTGGCAAAGAGCCTAGCGTTGATCCGGTCGGCGTAGTCACGGGATTGATCGAGCGTGTAGAAATTGGAGACGTTCAGCGCAAAACCGCGCGCGTTTTTTATCCCGGCCGCATGCAGGGCATCGGCCATCTGCGCGGCGGGCTTCCAGTGCGCGTTACCGGCGTCCAGGTACACATCCGCCTGGGGCGCGCGTTGCTTGAAACCTGAGACTGCGTAGTTGAACAGCGCCAGGCGCTCGTCTCGCTGAGACTGGCTGAGGCAGTGCATGTCCGGCAAGGCGTCGGGCTCCAGGATGATGATCGCCGGTTTGCGGCCAACGCCGTTGATCAGGTGGTCGATCCAGGCGCGATACGCTGCCGCATCGGCCGCGCCGCCTGCAGAGGCGCCGCCGCTGCAGTCACGGTGCGGCAGGTTGTAGGCGACCAGAATCGGTGTGGCGCGGGCCGTGGCGGCGGCGGATACGTAGCGGTGCACACGCGGCTCGAGTTGATCGCTGCCCTGGCTGCTGCCGGTCAGCCACAGGGCACTCGGCACCTGGGCAATGGCAACACGGATGGTTGCCGCGTCGGGCGCCTGCGGGTTGTGTTTTACCCATTGGGCAGCGTTCGATTCGGGGTTGATGTAGAAGGTGTCGCCGGCGTGGGCGGCCGGTAGCACCGATAACAACACCAGACTGGCAACGCCAACGATGAACCTGAGCATATGTTGACTCCACAAGGCCGGGGCCTGACGCACTGCCTCAAGCTGATATCATGCGATCAATTACCCGCTGAGTAGCACACCATGAACCGCCAGAAAAAACTGCAGCAGCTCTTCAAGGCCAAAGCGAAAAAGGCCAGCGCCAAATTGGCCCCCAAGAGCAAAGATAAATACATCAGCAAAGCCGACCGCGCCAAACTCGAAGCGCAGGCCGATCAAGCGTCAACCACTGCCACCGACACGCCCAGCTGAAGGCGTCCCCGCTTCATATTTGCCCCAGATACGCCGCAGATGCCGCGCCGAACCAAAGCCCGCGCGCTCGGCGACGGTTTCCATGTCCAGGGTCGACTCAACCAGTAATTCACGCGCCACGGTTAAACGCAGGGTGTGCAGATAATCCAGCGGACTGATGCCGACGTGTTCGTGAAACAGTCGCGCCAGGTGCCGGCTGCTGGTGCAGGCCAGGCTGGCCATACGCGTGACGGTCCACGGCTCACACGGGGCTGCGGCGACGGCGTCCTGCACCCGATGCACGGCGGGATGCAGGTGATTGCGCCCGGCGATCCAGGCCGACAGCTGTGGATCGGCACCGCTGCGGCGCATGTACACCACCATGTCCCGCGCAACCGCGCAGGCCAGTCGCGGCCCGGCCAGCTCGGCAACCCAATGCAGCATCAGGTCGATGCCGGCAGTGACGCCAGCGCTGCAACTGATGTTGCCATCGGTGACGTACAAGCGGTTTTCCAGTACTCGAGCCTTGGGTGCCATGGATTGCAAAGAGGCGCACAGCGCGTGGTGCGTGGTGCATTGGCGTCCGTCCAGCAGCCCGGCGCGGGCGGCGCTCAACGCGCCCGCACAGACGCAGACCAGTTTCTCGCCGGACGGCGCGAACACCGCTTGCAGCCAATGGGTCAGCACGCTGCTGGCCGAGTCAAATGCCTGCTGGCACGCCTTGGTGACCTTCGACGTGGAGCCCACCAATACCACCAGCGTGCCCGGCGCCAGGGTTGGCGGAAGCGGCGCCAACCCGGTCAGGGGCAAGCCGATGGACGTTTGCAGCGTTTCAACCGGGCTGACGTACTGCAAGTCGAACTCAACGGCCGTCGAGTCCTCGACCTGAGCGGCCAGGCGCAGCACTTCGGCGGGACCGGCCAGGTCCAGCATCAGCACGTTGGGCAGCAGCACAAACAGCACCGGCACGCTCACGGGGTCAATCCTCCAATGCCTGGGCGACCGTGACGATGCGCGCAAAGCGGCCTTCCAGCACCAACTCCGTACGCTCGCGTATTTCGGCTGCGGTATAGACCCGGCCGCTGCGCGCGTGGGTCATCGGGAAGGTCAACGTCGCTTCGCTGACAAAATCCACACTCAGGCCACTGTCCGACGCCTGCCGCGTGGTGGTTTCACAGCACTGTTCGGTGCGAATGCCGCTGATGATCACTGTGGTCACTCCCATTTCCGTGAGCCACGCCGCCAAGGGCGTGCCGGCGAACGCGCTGTGAAAGCGCTTGTGAATGACCCGGTCAGGGTTGATCGACAATTCGCTCAATGCCCGAACATTGCCCGAGGCCAGCGAAAAATGCCCCTGGTCTTCCACATGGAAGACTTGTATCACCGGGATGCCCTGTTGAACACACCCATCAATGAGGGCCTGTTGCTTTTCCAGGTAACCCGGCAGGTCATTTTCGGACCAGTAGCTTGAATGGCGGAACGAATGCTGGGCATCGATAACAATAAGGGCTTTGCGGCTCATGAGGTGTCCTGTTGGCGTGCAGTTCAGTGAATGATGCAAGCCATACTAGGCAGTGCGGCAGGTGAGCAACAGGCACGTGCCGGACCACTTGAGGACGTATTCGGACATCCATTGTCAGCGGCGCAAAGCACCTTGCGAGGTTTCACGCAGGGTGGTCAAGGCAATCAACGCACAGACCGCCGCGCCGGCCATGAAAAACCCCGGGATCAGCAAATTGCCGGTCGAGCCGATCAGTGCTGTGACGATATAAGGCGTGATCCCGCCGCCCAGGATGGCGCCCAGATTGATGCTGATGGCCATGCCGGTGTAACGAACCCGAGTGGGAAACTGCTCGGCATAGGTCGGGTAGCCCACCGACTGGATCACCGGCATCGGCAGCGTCGCCACAAAAAACGCCAGGACCGCGATGAACAGGCTGCTGTTGTTCATCAACACCATCATCGGAATGACCAGCACCGCATAACCGACAAAGCCGATGGCCAGGGCTTTCTTGCGCCCGATGCGATCCGACAGCCCGCCCCAGAACGGCATCAGCGCGGCCATGCACAGGCTGACGCCGGCGATGACCCAGTAGATCTTGGACTTCTCGAAATGCAGGTAGGTGGTCAGGTAGATGTTCATGAACACCAGGCCGATGTAGTAGCCGGCGTTCTGTGCAAAGGCGAACACCACCACGCGCAGCACCGCCGGCAGGTTCTGCTTGAGCACCTCCTTGACCGGCGCGGTGGGCGGCTTTTCCACGGCGAGAAAGGCTTTGAACTCAGGCGTCTCCTCGACGTTGTGGCGCATGATGCACGAGAAGATCACCAACGGAATCGCCAGGAAAAACGGGATACGCCAGGCCCAGGCCTGCAGCTGCTGTGCATCGACCAGGCCGGTGGTGATGCCGCAGATGATCGCTGCCATCGACCCGCCAATCGCAACACCCACCGGCGTGAAGGCACCGTAGAAGCCACGGCGGCCCCGGGGGGAAGACTCGGCCAGAAAGGCCGCAGCGCCGATCACCTCACCGCCGGCGAAAAAGCCCTGCGCCAGCCGGATCAGCACCAGCAGGATCGGCGCAGCAATCCCCACGTGGGCCGCCGTCGGCAACAGCCCGATCATCGCGGTCGCGGTGCCCATTCCGATGACGGTGCTCAGCAATACTTTGCGCCGACCGATGCGGTCCGCCAGCCGCCCGAGCAGAATGCCGCCCAACGGCCGGATCAAGAACGCACTGCCAAACACCGCCAACGTGGCCAGCAGCGCGGCGGCGGCGTTATCACTGGGGAAAAACAACGGCGCGATAATCGTCGCCATAAAGCCGTACACACCGAACTCGTAATACTCCACCGCAGTGCCCGTCGCGGCAGCGATGGCTGCCCGCTTGGCGATCCTGGTGGCGCTGCTGTCAGCGGTCTTGTCGAACTCGCCCAAACGCGGCGATGGGATGGGAGTAGCGATCACGCGAGACATAAACACCTTCCACTCTGACCGTTGGTCATTTGAGTTATTGAGGTGGACAGTTCCACCCAGAAGTAAACCCGTCAGGTTGCGAGGGGTTTTAATGCTCGACAGTTAAAAGTTTGAACGTGGGCTTAATCATCTAGCGCTCCTGTTTTTATTATGGGTAGCGACGGCTTTTGCTCAGTGGGCGGCCTCCAGTCGTTGCAGCGCGTGTGCACGCGCCACGAACAACGCTTGAGCCGTGGGTAAATCAATCAGCGAAAATCGAATGTCATCGCCGGGCATCAGTTGCGCCAGCTTGGGTAAATCCACACTGGCCACCTGGGCGATACGCGGGTAGCCACCGGTGGTTTGCCGGTCGGCCATCAGCACAATCGGCTGACCGCCGGCGGGCACTTGCACGGTGCCGAATGCCACGCTTTCGGACAGCAGCTGACGGGGTTGCGTCAGGTCCAGCGCAGCGCCCTCCAATCGATACCCCATGCGATCCGAGGCAGCGGTCAGCTGATAGGGCTCATGCAGGAAGTCATGGCGAGCCGTTTCGGTGAAGTCGGCCCATTCGCGCCCCGGCAGCACCCGAATGCAAGCTGGACGTGTCGGCGCGCCAAGCCGCCAGCCCGCAGGAATATTCAACCGCACGGGGTTTGCGAACGATGAGCAAATGGGGATCACATCGCCGGCTTGCAGTGCGCGCCCCGACAGCCCGCCAAACCCTCCCCGGCTATACGTGCTGGCGCTGTTCATCACCGGCGTGAGCAGATAACCGCCGGCCACGGCCAGATAGGCCCGCGCGCCGTACTCACGCTTCTCGAAGCCAAGCATCGCGCCCGGTTTGACGCGCATGGCGTGCCCCGGTTGCAGCGCAACACCGTCCAGGCGCGCGCCCAGGTCAGCCCCGGCCAGGGCGATCAGCGCCTGTGCCTGAAAGCACAAGACCGGGCCTTGAAGGGTGATTTCCAGGGTTGCAGCAGTGGTCGGGTTGCCCACCAACAGGTTGGCCAGCGCATGCGCGTCCTGGTCCATGGCGCCGTTGACCGGCACGCCCCAATGCTGGAAGCCGACGCGGCCCGAGTCTTGAAAGGTGGAAAACAGACCGGGCCTGAGCACTTTGATGGTCATCGCTGCGCTCCGGCCAGTTGTTCAAATTCACGGGCGGTGATGGGCACGAAGCGCACCTGATCGCCACCGCTCAACAGGCACGGCGGCTGATTGGCCGGCGAAAACATCGGCAACGGTGTGCGGCCCACAATGTTCCAGCCACCCGGCAAATCAGCGGGGTAAATCACGCTTTGACAATTGGCCAGGCCGACGCTGCCGCGCGTAACCTGCGTGCGCGGTACGGCGCGGCGCGTCAGTTTCAGCGCAGGCTCGTGCATGCCGATATAGGGATGGCCCGGTGCGAAACCGACCATCAGCACATCGACCCACTGCCCGCTGTGTGCGGTGATGACTTCGCTGGGTGTGATGGCGCAGGCGCTGGCGATGTCCAGCAGATCCGGCGCGTAGTCGCCCTCGTAGCACACCGGGATTTCCAGGCGTTTTGGCGTGATGCGCGCCAGGTTGTGCTGTTGAGTCAGGGCGTTTTCCAACACCTGGGCAATAGCGTCGTAGGGCACTGATCCGGGGTACAGCCTGGCGATGATAGGCGGGGCATAATGCACGCCCACGGACACCATCGCCGGGATCACATCGGTCACACCGCCAAGCAGCCCGCGCGCCAACAGGTCATGCAGCGTGGCGCTGAATGCCACCGCACGGCGGTTGGCCGGCGCGCTGAACAGCGTTGCAAACACCACCACGATGCAGCTGTCGCCACACGGCTCGAACTGCCAGCGCTGTTCGGCACGCACAGGCCGAAAATCACAGTCAACGTCAGACATCACGTCACTTCTCTCATGCGGCAGGCATGCAGCTTCACGTCTTGTTGACGCCGTCACTCGGGTGGCGACGGTCGCGCGGATGGCAACTACTTGGCGAACAACTGGCTCATGTCCTTGAACGCCTTGAACTCCAGCGCGTTGCCGCACGGGTCAAACAGGAACATGGTGGCTTGCTCGCCGACCTGGCCCTGAAAGCGGATGTAGGGTTCGATCACAAACCGGGTTTCACGCGCTCTGAGCCGATCGGCCAGGGCTTCCCATTGGTCCCAGTGCAGGATGATGCCGAAATGCGGGACCGGTACGTCGTGACCATCGACAGGGTTGGAGTGCACCGATGCCTGGGATTGAGTCTTGGGGTGTTCGTGGATGACCAACTGGTGACCGTAAAAGTCGAAATCGACCCATTGCGCGCTGGAGCGACCTTCGCGAAGGCCAAACACGTCGCCGTAGAAGTGGCGGGCGGCGGCGAGGTCGTAGACGGGAATAGCTAAATGAAAGGGCGAAAGGCTCACGGTGGCTACCTGCGGGTTCTGTTATTCAGAACCCGATTCTTCACCAGAAAGACCGTGCGATAAAGCGCATATCTTTCGTCCTGAGCCTCAATTTTTTCGATGCTCGCGCCCTACTTCGGCGCACCGAGCACTTCCATGATGCACGCCCTGAATAACGCGAAGAGCGGCAGTTGGCGCTGGGTGTACTTGGTGAGCAAGACGATTTCGCGATGGAAAGTCAGGTCGTCCAATCGCAAAACCCGCACGTCGCTGCCGTGTTCCAGCCACAAGCCGGCCAGTGGCACCAGGGACACGCCGAGGCCGCTGCGGACCATCTTGACGATGGCGTCCAACTCATCAAGCTCCAGCGCCTGCTGCGTCTGAATCTTTTGCTCCTTGAGAAACTGCGTGACCTGGCGGCCACCGAACGAGCCCCGGTCGTATCGCACAAACGGCTGCTCGCGCAGGATCTGCAACGGGTCATCGCCCGGTACGTCCTTGGCGGCGATCAGCACAAAAGGCTCGCGGGCGATGACCTCGACATTCAGCTCCTTTGGCAGGTTGAACGGCGGGCGAATCATGATCGCCAGGTCCAGTTCACCGGCATCGACCTGGCTGAGCAGGTTCAGCGAAACTCCCGGCACCAGGTTGACTTCAATGAACGGCGCACGCTGTTTGAGGGCCACCAGCGCCTTGGGCAGGATGCCGGTCTGCACACTGCCGATGGCGCCGATGCGCAACGAACCGTGGAAGTTGTTGGCCCTGTCGGGCGTGCCCATGCGCGAGAAAATATCGAGAATTTCCTCCGCCAGCGGCACCGCACGCTGCCCTGCCGAGTTGAGCGTGGCGGAGCGGCCGGTACGGTCGAACAGCTTCACCCCCAGCGCGTCTTCAAGGTGCTTGATCTGCGCGCTCACGGCCGATTGCGTCAGCCCCACCTGCTGGCCGGCAGCGGCAAAAGTGCCGCGCCGCGCGGCGCTGACGAAGGTCCTCAGTTCTCGAATCATGCCGCATACCTCACTGGTTCGCTCAGCAGCCGCTCAACGCCACCTGCGGCCGCTCGCCCGCAAAGAAGAAGGGACGCAACCGCACGCCCACGCCGTTACCGATAAACGCCGCCACCAACCATACCCAGCCATGCAGGCTGCCCGAGGCGATGCCGCTGAAGTACGCGCCGATATTGCAACCGTACGCCAGGCGCGAACCGTAACCCAGCAACAAGCCACCGATCACCGCCGCCACCAGCGAGCGCGCGGGGATTTTCAGGCTTGGCGCAAAACGCCCGGCCAGGCCAGCCGCCAGCAGCGCACCAAGGACGATGCCGATGTCCATCATGCTGGTGATGTCTTCCCACACCGGTGCGGCCAGGGCCTTGGCATTGCCCGGCACCTGCCAGAACGCCCAACTGGCCACGTCCACGCCCAAACCGCTGGCGACCTTGGCGCCCCACAGCGCGAACGCCGAGGTAATGCCCCACGGCCGCCCGGCCAGCGCCAGGGTGGCGTAGTTGAGCAGCGCCAGGCCAATCGCGCCCCATACCAAGGGCCACGGCCCGCGCAGGAAACGGCGCAGGCCGGTGTGCTCGCTGGTCACGCCCTCTTCCAGTTGGCCATGACGGCCCTTCTCCAGGCGCACGGTGACGGCTGCAATGATCGCGAACACCGCCAGGCTCAAGAGCAGCGCTGGTACGACGCCGAAGCTTTTGACGATGGACACCGCCGGAAACGCCGGCAGTGCAAACCACCAATCAACATGGTGGGTGGCGATCAACGACCCGCAAATGAAGAAAAACAACGTCACCAACATGCGCGCATTGCCGCCGCCCACGGTGAACAACGTGCCCGAGGCACAACCGCCGCCCAGCTGCATGCCAATGCCGAAGATAAACGCGCCAAACACCACCGACACGCCGGCCGGCGCCACCAGCCCGACCACCGGCTGACCAAACAGCGTGCCTGCCCCCAGCGCCGGGAAAAACAGCACGACCGCCACCGCCAGCATCACCATCTGCGCTCGCAAGCCGGCGCCACGCCGATCATTGATGAACACGCGCCAGGCCGAGGTAAAGCCAAAGGCGGCGTGATACAGGGTCAAACCCAGTGCCGCGCCGACCACCAGCAACAGCACTTGGCGTGAGCCGACACTGCTTTGCAGGAACACGGCGCCCGCCACCAGGATGATAAAAGCCACCAGCGGCGCGATGG
The DNA here is from genome assembly GCF_025466135.1 of Pseudomonas sp. 14P_5.3_Bac1. Taxonomy (NCBI): domain Bacteria; kingdom Pseudomonadati; phylum Pseudomonadota; class Gammaproteobacteria; order Pseudomonadales; family Pseudomonadaceae; genus Pseudomonas; species Pseudomonas sp. 14P_5.3_Bac1. Next base: position 77,501 of record NZ_JANLOF010000055.1, read on the forward strand.
GTTTGCGCGCGGGGGCAAGGGAGAGAGAGGTACTCATCGGGGATCTCGGGATGTTTGAGTTTGAAGGTTTGCAATGGGGGGCGAGTATAAACCGAGGGCCGTGGTGTGGTGCGCTCGCTTATTTTGACCAGCGGGCATCCTGTGGCGAGCGGGCTTGCCCCGCACTGGGGCGCGAAGCGGCCCTAAAACCTGCCAGCGAGGTCTTACTGGAAAATCGCGTTAACCGAACTGGGGCTGCTTCGCAGCCCAACGCGGGGCAAGCCCGCTCGCCACAACAAGCCCACTCGCCACAACAAGTAGCCTTTATGAAGAAAAATTTATACAGCCAAACTGTAGAGTTTTCCTGCACGGGTGCTACGGTTAAGGCATGACCGACTCTTCTCCTGACACCGCCACCCTGGCCGCCGAACTGCGCATCTCACTGGGCAAGCTGATCCGCCGCCTGCGCGAACAGACTCACCCCGATGATTTCACCACCGCGCAAAAGTCGGTGTTGCTGCGCCTGGACCGCGATGGCCCGACGACCGTGTCCGCCCTCGCCCGCGCTGAAAGTGTGCGGCCGCAGTCGATGCGCATCACCGTGGCCGGGCTTGAGGCAATGCAAGCCGTCAGCGGCAAGCCGGACCCATCCGATGGCCGGCAGACGCTGATCGAACTGACGCCCACCTTGCGCAAACACCTGACCCAAAGCCGCGCCGCCAAAGACGATTGGCTGCTGCACGCGCTGCAGGAACAGCTGTCACCCCAGGAACAACACGAACTCGCCGCTGCGGTGAAACTGCTGGAGCGCCTCGCCGACTTTTGAATCACCCGATTGAGGAAATAGCATGGCTGTCACCTCGCTGGATGCAACAACCGCCCTGATCATCGTGGACCTGCAACACGGCATCGTGGGTTACCCTTTTATTCATCCCATTGGCGAGGTGATAGAGCGGTCGCGTGCACTGCTTGACGCCTTCCGCGAACGCGGGCTGCCGGTGGTGCTGGTGAATGTCAGCGGCTTTGCGCCGGGACGCACCGAGCGGCCGCGTCGCAGCACTGAGCTGCCAGCCGATTGGGCCGATTTGATTGCGCAACTCGGCCAGCAGCCCAGCGACATTCTGGTGACCAAACGCAGCTGGGGCGCCTTCGCCAATACGGACCTTGAAGCGCAGTTGAAGGCGCTCAATGTCACGCAAGTGGTGATCACTGGCGTCGTCACCGGCACCGGCGTCGAGGCCACCCCGCGGCAGGCGTATGAATTCGGCTTCAACGTGACCCTGGCCATCGATGCCATGACCGACGTCAGCCCCGAAGCCCACGCCTACAGCCAGCAGCACGTGTTCCCCAAGCTGGGCGAATCGGGCACGGCGCAAGCCATCATCGAGTTGCTCGACAACCGGGGGAACTGAAGCCGTCATGAGTTTCCTCGGCACGTTCCGTTCCCTGCGCAGCCCCAACTACCGCATCTGGGCCGCCGGCGCGCTGGTGTCCAACGTCGGCACCTGGATGCAACGCACCGCCCAGGATTGGCTGGTGCTGACTCAACTCACGCCGCACAACGCCGCCGCGGTGGGTATCGTGATGGCGCTGCAGTTCGGGCCGCAACTGTTGTTGCTGCCGTGGACCGGGTTTGCTGCCGATCACTACGACCAGCGCAAACTGTTGATCTTCACTCAGGCGGTGATGGGCCTGCTGGCGCTGACGCTGGGTGTGTTCACCATCACCGGCTTCGTGCAGCTGTGGCATGTATACGTGTTCGCGTTTTTATCCGGCTGCGCCTCGGCATTCGATGCGCCGGTGCGGCAGATTTTCGTCGCGGAACTGGTGGGCGAGAAGGACTTGTCCAACGCCATCGCGCTCAACTCCACCTCGTTCAACATGGCGCGCATGATCGGCCCGGCCGTGGCCGGCGTGACCATCGCCTCGGTGGGCACCGGCTGGGCGTTCCTGCTCAATGGCTCGAGCTTTTTTGCGGTGCTGGCGTCGCTGTTTTTCCTGCGCGTCTCAACTCAACACACCAAGGTGCGCGCGCTGCGTACCAAAGGCAGCCTCACCGAAGGCATGCGTTACGTGTGGGCACGGCCGGACTTGAAGGCGATCCTGCTGATGCTGTTTCTGATCGGCACCTTCGGCATGAACTTCCCGATTTTCATCTCGACCATGGCCGTCACCGTGTTCCACGCCGACGCGCGCGGCTACGGGCTGCTGACCTCGACCCTGGCCATCGGCACCATCGCCGGTGCGCTGATTGCCGCGGGCAGCGAGCGACCCCGGTTCAAGTCTCTGCTGACCGGTGCGGCGGTGTTTGGATTTGGCTGCATGCTGGCAGCCGTGGCGCCCAATTACTGGACGTTTGCGATTGCGCTGGTGGTCATCGGCGTGGGCGCCATGACCTTCAGCAACACCACCAACAGCCTGATGCAACTGACCACCGAGCCCGCGATGCGTGGCCGGGTAATCGCCCTGCGCGTCGCCGTCGCCTTGGGCGGCACGCCAATTGGCGCGCCCATCGTCGGTTGGGTCGCCGACCACTTGGGCCCGCGCTGGGCGCTGGTGGTCGGCGCGGTGTCAGGCATCCTGGCGGTGGGCGTGGCGCTCTATACGATCAAGCGCCAGCTGGATCGGCCGCAGGTGATCACGTCCGACCCACCGACCCCGTGACCGGCAGATTGCCCAGCAGCTTGAGGCCAGTGCTCTTCACAAACGTCTCGTAGTCCATCGGCTTCTGGATGCGCGTTTCAGCGTTGGGCAGCACATAGGCCCAGGCGCGTTTCGACGAGGCGTCGTACACCAGCTTGAACAGGCGCGTCGGCACCCAGACCTTGTTGTCGCCGATGGTGCTGTAGCCCGCGTCGAACAACGGGCCAGTGAACACAAACACATCGCCGCCGGCACGCACGGCAAACTTGCGCACATCCGCCTCGACCTTGCTCCAGATTTTGCGGTTGTTGGTAGGGTCTTGCGGCACCATGTTCGACAGCGCGAAGGATTGCGCCATGGCGTTCGCGCTCGGCGCGTCGGCCGCCGGGGACTGATGACCACGGTCCACGGCCGGGTGCTGGCTGCGGTAGTCGCTCAACTCGGCGCGGGCGCCTTTGGGGATGCGCGGGTCTGCGTAGAACTGGTTGGTGCGTTCCTCGCCTTTGGCGTTCTTGAGCTGCGCGGCGTTCAAGCGCTCGACCACCACCAGCGGCGTCTTGCTCGTTTGCGAGTAGAGCACCGCAAAATTATCGGAACACAACGCCATGGGTTTCATGGTGCTGGGCACGGTGGCGGTGTTGATCGGTGTTGCACCGGGGAACAGATCGGCGCAGCTGGCGAACGTGGGTTGCTGTTGCTTGCTGGAATAGAGGTCGAGGGCCGCGCGCTGGCTGGTCGAGCCTGCGCGTGAGGTGTGTGCCTGGGCGGGTGGCTTGATAAGGTCGAACAAACCACGGGCATCTGCCCCGGTGGAAAGCAAAACAAGGGCTGACAGCCCGACTGCAATTTTGCGCAGGTGCATGCATGACTTCTTTGAAAGGGAGTAAGCGGCAGGCTCCGCTGGCGGAGCCAAGTGGATGATCTTGCGAGGTTTATTGACCCTCGCAAGGCATTTTAGTGCGGCCTCTTCACGCGTTTTTCAGCAACCCTGTCAATGCCCCGCCACGGCGGGCTTGCCCGCCCCGCGCGCGCCTGGCTTGAACGCATGGGTGTGTGCGCGCCAGGCAATCGCAAACGACAGCGCGACCAACAACGCCATAGCCCAGGGAAATGAGGCAACGCCCCAGGTATCGAGCAGTACGCCGCCCACCACGCCACTGCCGGCAATCGCGCTGTTCCATGCCACCACGTTCAGCGACAGCGCCACGTCTGCGCCGTCACCCGCCGCGTCCGCGATGGCTGTTTGCAGCAAGGTCGCCGCGCCGCCAAAATAGTCGACGCCATACTTACCAGTCTCTCGGCTTTAAATACAAGAATCTCATGCCCCCTTGGGCACTGTGATAAATGCGTCGGCTCCGGTTGAATACTCAATGATCGACGGTGTACTCATTTTGAGTTTGTGCCGTTCGATATGGTCGCTTTTCATCCGCGAAAGAAAGCGCACCAGGTACAAACCTGGCTCATCGAGTTTAACGACGTACTTGAGTTCATAGGACTCAGACGGGCCGATATCCAGGTAAGGAAAGACCCACAACGTCGAGCTCAGACCATCGTACCGGGCCGTTGCTACGTCCCAGGCGGGCCCATAAAACGGCAGGCCTGCCTCGAAACGCTGGACTTTGATGATCGATAAAACCCGCCGATCAAGGTTCAGCCTGGCAATGTCGTTGCCACTGTTGGACAGCGTGACGCCTACTTCCAACAAGCTGGAACCCCCTTCGGTAGGCTTCAGGTGAGTCGCCAAGGTTGCCCCTACATGCGCGCTCAATTCGGTTTTCAACTGCAATTCCTTGATCAGGAGCGCGCTCAGTTGTGAGTCCTGCTTAACGTAGTAAGTCACCCAGACCGTCCAGCCGCCCACGCACAACAGGCCGACAAGGGAGAGCAGGCTGGCAACCACCCCCACCTTGATTTGCAGCAGCTCCCAATGGCTGCGTCGCTGAGAGGTTTTTTTAGACGGCGTGCGAGTCATACAGAGGTTGCTCCTGAACAAAGCGAGCAAACTTACGGCAACCCTCTGCGATCAAGCAATAAACGCCACCGGGCGCTCTGCCGGCCGTATCGGTAGGGCTTTACAGAGCGATACCCAGAACGCTCCTACACCTCTTTAAGCTACAAAAATCTGCAGGCTCATCGCCACCTCTTTATAGTAACGCTTCGCATTTGGCGGTTTACCAAGGAACGTGCACCCTCCTCCAGACGGTGCGCGTCATCGTTTAGAAGGATCTCTATGCAAAGCGCAACTCTCTTGCCGACGCGCCTGTTCGGTGCACTGGCGGTGGTCATCTGCGGGCTGTTCAGCGCGCAGGCAAGTGCCGATTACACCGACCGCTCGCTGACTGTCGAAAAAAATAACCAGTCTTACGTAGTGAATGCCGACGGCAGTTTTGTGCTCGACGTCGAGCTGGTCCGGCGCATCAATGAAGAGCGCGCGATCAAGCCCAACGCCGAGCGCTCGGTGAGTTTCAACCGCACGCTGGAAACCGTGGACATCATGGATGCCTACACGCTCAAAGCTGATGGCCGCAAAGTGCCGGTCGCCGCCGACCAGATCAAGGAGCAGCAGGAACAGGCTTCAGCCGAAGCGCCGATGTTCCAGGACTCGCGGGTCAAAGTGGTGATCTTCCCGGACGTTGCCGTGGGTGACCGTATGGTGTTGCACTACCAACGCCAGCGCACCACGCCGATGTTCCCCGGCCAGTTCGAAGACCTGTATGCACCGGACTTCTACGAGAGCCAGCAAATCCACCTCACTTACGACATGCCGGCAGACATGCCGTTGTTCGCTGACGTGAAGGGTTTCAAAGCCATCGCGCCCACCCTAGCCAACGGGCGCAAGATCTACCGCTGGAACCTGGAGCCCACCGAGAAAAACCGCGTTGAAGTCGGCTCTGTTGCCTACACCGATTACGGCCAACGTCTGGCGGTTTCGACGTTCACCGACTACAAACAGTTTGCCCAGGCGTACGCCGCCAGGGCGCAGGTCGAAGTAACACCGGCCATTACCCAACTGGCCAATAAACTCACCGCCAACCTGGATTCACCGCGCAGCAAAGCGCTGGTGTTGAGTGACTGGGTGCGCAAGAACATTCGCTACGTCGCGGTTTACGTCGGCAATGGCGGCGTGGTGCCGCATTCGGCGCAGGCGGTGCTGGATAACCGTTATGGCGACTGCAAGGACCATGTGGCCTTGCTTGAAGCGCTACTCAAGGCCGTGGCCATTGAAAGCTCCCCCGCACTGATCAACCTCGGCGACGCCTATGTACTACCAAAGGTGCCGACCTTGGGTGTGCTTAACCATGCGATCACTTACATTCCGGCCCTCGATCTTTATCTGGACTCCACCGCCACCCCCATCGCCGCCGGCTACTTGCTGCTTCCCGAATTGGGCAAACCTGTGTTGCTGACCCAGCGCGGCGAACTGGCGCGTACACCCGTAAACCAACTGGGCAAAGTGGACGGCACGCTGCATTTCAAAATCGACCCGAGCGGCGCGGCGGACTTCACCAATGGCACCACGGTGGAAGGCTGGGCGACGGAACTCAACCGTTTCCTGTTCAAATCGATGATGCCTGCCGACCTTGACCAACTGACCCAGAAAGTCCTCAGCCTGTACGGGCAAACCGGCAGCGGCAAGATCGAAACCGACCCACTGGACAGCAACGCTGCCACCTTCACCTCCACGGTCAAGGGGCGTACCGACAACCTGGTCAACCTGCCCGGCCCTACCGGCGTGCCCACGCTTAGCAGCCTGGCGGGCGGTATCGGCCAGAACGTGTTCAGCTTCCTGTCGGAACAGGAGCGTACTCAGAACTTCACCTGTACTTCCGGCACGATCGAAGAAAAGGCACGCTTCGACTTCCCCAAACAATTGAATATCCTCGCGGTGCCCAAGGCTGTAACGCTGAATACCGGTGGATTCAACTACCAGACCACTTACGTCAAAGAAGGCAACAGCGTACTGATCACCCGCAGCTACGCGTTTAACCACCCCGACGTGGTGTGCAGCCCACAGGATTTCGTCGCCATGAAGCCGGCGATTGAAGGTATGGTCAACGACCTGAAAAGCCAGATTATTGTGCAGACGCTGTAACCCCACCTTGCCGATTCTCGCGTGACGGGCTGATGCACCGCCGCGCGAGGATCACCACCCTCCCCTTTAGAACTTCGCCTGCACTCCCACTCGCAGTGTGCGCCCCGGTGCCGGCATGAAACTCTGCGCCAGCGGGTCCAGGTAGTAGCGATCGGTCAGGTTCTGCAGTGACACGTTCAGGCCAGCGTGTTCTTGCAACTTGTAGTTAAGGAACAGATCGACCAAGGCCACTTCGCGGTAATTCAATTGCGGCGTGGTGGCGCCAGTCTGCCAGGGTTTGTCGGCGGTGACGGTGGGGCCTGAGGTGTAGGTGATGCGCGTACCGAGCGTAAGGCTCTGATCGAAGAAACTCAGGCCTGTGGTGAGGTTGCCGGCGAAGCGTGGTGGGTTCTGGGTGTTGGTGTAAGAACCCATGAAGCTGCCCGGCGTGCAGTTCGGCGTATTACCGGTTTGCTGATAAAGGTCACTGGTGGCGCGCAGTGTGGCGGCGAAGGCCGAATCGCAGGTTTCGGTCTTCAGGTAGTAGGTGGACGACAGGTCGGCAAATACGCGTCCGGTATCGTAGCGGGTTTGGAACTCCAGGCCGCTGGTTTTGTAGCTGTCGGTATTGCTGAAGCGCATCAAGCCCCACAGGCCAGGGCTGGGATCGTAGTAGCGGGTGATGTAGTTTTTGATGGTGTTGTTGAAGTAGGCCAGCTTGATCGCCGCCGAGTCGTCATCGAACAACAGCCCCTTTTGCAGCGTGCTGGCGCCGATCTCCCAATTGCTCGAACGCTCGGGCTTCAAGCCCTTGCCGGGCATGGTCTGCAACACGCCCTGGCTGGTTTCGAACAGCGAAGGCATACGAAAGCCTTGGGTGTAAGAGGCATACACAAAGGTGTCCGGCAGCACCTCGATATTGATGCCCACCGCGGGGGCAAAGGCGCCGCCGCTGTTGCTCGCCTTGGCAGAATAGTCATAACCAATAACCACCTCCCCGACCTGGGACGGATAGACCGTGGAATCAACCACGCCAAAGTTGTTGTACCGAACGCCCTCGAAAGGAAAGTTAGTGTTCTGGAAGACAATGCCATTGTTCAGGCGTGGATCGGTGGCGTCGGTGTAATCGCCGTTCTGATCAGGGAACCACATCATGTTGCCGGAATTGCCGCCGTTGTAGACGCGCAGGTAGCGCAGGTCTCGCTCCTCACGCCGTGCCGTGGCATTGGCGATGTGGTCTTTGCTGCGATAGTGGGTGTAACGTCCGCCGCCCCATAACGTGAGCCTGTCCACAGGCTTGTATTCCAGCTTGCCATTGAAGCTGAACTCCTGCCGCGACCCTTCGCGCAACATACGGTTGGCGTTGATATCGTCCTGGTTGGTGACCACGCCTTTTTGCGGGCGCAGTGCTTCGAGATGGAACGAGCCGCCCAAGTCCAGCTTCAAGTCGCCGTAGTCGGTGGCCCAGCGCGAGGTATTGGCCAGGCCGCCGCCAATGCGTTGGTTAGCCTGACGGCTCCAGGCGCGGTCCGAGCGATAGGCCTGGGACGCCGGCGCCTTGACCGAGGTGAGCTGGCTGGTTTGCGCGTCGGTCAGCCACAGGTCGGCAGTCAGGTCCATCAACGGGTTACCCGAAGGCAAGTAGTTGTAACGCGCTGTGTAGGTGTCGATCTTGGTGTGACCCAGCGGGTACTGATAGATGCCGCCGGTGCCGAAGCGGAAGATATCCGAAGGCATGATTTCGCCGATGCGTCCGTCATAACGGCGATAGCCCAGGTCGAAGGTATGCCCGTCCGCCGGGCGCAGGGTGGTCTTGAGCAGGAACGATTCGGTGCTCGACGAGGAATTCAGCACTTCTTCGCCGGCGTTGTAGGCGGTGGCCACACTGCTCTGCTCATCGCCCCAGCGGTCGTAAGTACGGTAGCGATCCTGCCCCTTCTTGCCGGCAAAATAGTTGCCTTGATCGCGCTTGGCATAGGCCGCCACGACGTCGAAAAACTCATGGGTATAGGCAAACGCCGCACTGCCAGCCTGCGCCTCTGAGCCAAACAACCCACCGCGACTCTGGTGCGGTTCTGAGTACAGCTCCTGGGTTTTGGAATGCGGGTCTCGGGAGGCTGGGGCGACGCCGTTGTTCCACAGGTCGCCCTTGAGGCGCAGGCCGATGTTCTGGCCGTCTTTGAGGATGTCGTCGACAGTGAGGGTACGCATCTTCACCGTGCCGCCGATGGCGCTGGAGGTCAGGCTTGGGCCCTTGTCGATCGTGATGTCGCTGATCAGGTCCGGGTCGATGTAACTGCGCTGCTGGGTACCGGCGTAACCGCGATAAACATCCAATGCCTGCTGCGAACCGTCTACCGTGACGGCCACGCGGCTTTGGCCCTGGATGCCACGGATATTCACATCCAGGCCGCCGCCATTACGGCTGTCGCCGACCTGCACGCCAGGCTGGCCCTTGAGCACATCGCCCACCGAGACCACGCCGAAGCGCTGCATGTCTTCGCCGGAGATATACACCGACGAACGCGGCGCAGGGTAGACCTCTTCCTCATCGAAATTTTCGCCGATCACCTTTTGTGTCGGCAGGGAAATTGCCTGTTGGTGCGGGCGCAAGACATAGCCACCGTCCGCCTGGCGCTGATAGCCCAGGCCCGTGCCCGACAGCAGCTGAGTCAGGCCCGCCTCGGTATTGAAATCGCCCTGCAGGCCCTGGCTGGTCTTGCCGGCAGTGATCAGCGAACTGCCCGCCATGCTGATCCCAGCCTCGGCACCAAAGCTCGACAGCACTTTGTCCAACGGGCCGGCACTGATGCTGTAGGGGCGTTCACCGGCCGCAAAAACCAACTCGCCATAGAGCGGCTGGAGGCTGAGAAACAGCAGGCTGAACGTATGGGTACGCAAGACACGAGCGGGGGCAATCATGCAAGGCTCCTAAGGATCGACACCCACCTGTGCCGGTGGGTAATACCTAAAGGCCAAGCCAGATCGAAAAAACTATCGCGCCGCTGAAAAAAATTTTACGCGGGCACCACCGTCACCCAATAACGCGTTCTTCGTTCGATGCGCACCGGCAAGGTATTGACGACCAGCGCCAGCGCTGCGTCGGTATCGTCCAGCTGGAAACTGCCGGTTATACGCAGGTCCGCCACTGCTTCGCTGCAACGCAAGAAGCCTTGGCGATAGCGCGAGATCTCAGCCAGCAATTGATCCAGGCGCATGCGCTCGGCGGGCAGGATGCCGCGCATCCAGGCCTGGGCCAGCAACACGTCGATAGCGGTCGGGTGCCCCGCTCCGTGCTCATCAAACCGTAGTTGCCAGCCAGCCTGCAACGGTACAGGTGCTGGCTGATGCCGCGTGCTCACTTGCGCCAGACCGCGCAAGACCGTCACTTGCGTGCCATGGCCATCATGGCGCACCAGCAGGTGGGCGCCATGGCTGTAGAGCACCGCGTTTGGGGTCAGCAGCTCCAACGACGCGGAACTTGCCGGAGTATCCAGGGCCAATTCGCCCTCGATCAACTGCACGCTGCGCCGCCCCGCGCTCATGTCCAGGTTCACCGCACTGGCGGTGTTCAGCCACAGCGAATAGCCATCCGCCAGGGCCCAGTGGCGCCGCTCGCCAACGCGCGTGCGATAGCTCGCCAATGCCGAACGCACCAAGGTGGAATCCGCCGTTTGCCAGGAGATCCCACCCAGCAGCCCCAACGCCAGCAAACACTTGAGCACCTGGCGACGACGCTGCGGATCAGCCCCGGCCGCCTGCAACGCCCGGCGCGCCGTGGCATCGGCTAATAGATTGGCGCCCGGCTGAAGCAGCAGGGGCAAGCTGCTTACCCGCTGCCACGCATGCTCATGCTCGGCACTGGCCTGGCGCCATAACTGCAAGGCCTGATGCTCGCCAGCACTCATCAACCCGGATTGCATCCGCACCAGCCAATCGATGGCAACGTCCCGCACGCGAGGATCAACCGCGGCGCCACTCATTCGAACCGGCTCGCGTAGCAAACACTGAACGCCTTGCCCATGGCGCGCTGCACCTGGGCCACGGTCAGGCTCAACTGCGCGGCGATCTGTGGATAGGTCAGCCCATCGAGCTGGGACAAAAAGAAAATCTGCCGAACCCGCGCCGACAACCCGACCAGCAGCGAATCGAGCTGCAACAACGTCTCGATCATCAAGTGGCGCTCCTCCGGCGACGGCTCCTCGGCCACCGGCCGCGCCGCCAGCGCTTCCAGGTACGCCCGCTCGATCGCTTGGCGACGCCAGCGATTGATCAGCAAACCATTGGCGATCGTGGCAAGAAACGCCATGGGCTGGCGCAGCTCGCGCACATCTTCCTTGGAGCGCAGCACGCGGATAAAGGTGTCGTGTGCCAGGTCTTCGGCATCGGCACTGTGCCCCAAACGCCGATGCAGCCAGCTTCGAAGCCAGCCATGGTGATTCGCATACAGCTTGGCGACCGGCGAGGCAATGCTGTCGTCGTGCATGTCAGGTCCGCATTAAATGATAATGCTTCTCATCTTATGGCTTTGGGGTGGGCGTTGTATAGGGGTTGGAGTGGCTGCCATCAGTCAAATCCAAGGCAAAAAAAAGCCTGCATCTCTGCAGGCTTTTCTCTATCTGGCTCCACGACCTGGACTCGAACCAGGGACCCAATGATTAACAGTCATTTGCTCTACCAACTGAGCTATCGCGGAATGCGCCGTATGTTACTGATTAAAAAGAAGAAGTCAAGCACCGAGGCATATTTTCCAGAATTCCCTCGGATAACCGCTGCAAACGTCTATATCGGGGTGGCCATTTCCTTGGCCAGGTCCAGCCAGGCGCGGGCGGCGGGCGGCAGGTGTGCACTGGCGCGCCACGCCAAGGCGATGTGCCAATCGGTGTGCGCCTCGTCCAGCGCAATCAGCGCGATGCCGGGTTGCTGATGCTTGTGCGCAAGCATGCGCGGCAGGAAAGCGACGCCTAGTCCCGCCGCCACCAAGTCGACGATAAAGTCGATCTGGCCGCTGCGTGCCGTTACCCTCGGCGTCACGCCCTTGCGTTCACAGGCCGCAAGGATCTTGGCATTCAGGGCGAAACCCGCTTCGAACAGGATAAACGGCGAATCCGCCAGGTCGTTGAAATCAATGCGCGTACATTGGGCCAGTGGATGGCTCATGGGCAGCACGGCCATCAGGGGTTCGTTGCGCACCGACTGGTAGTCGAAATCTTCGTCCATGGGCAACAGCAGCGCCGCCAGATCGACCTCGCCGGCTTCCAGGCATTCACGCAATTTCTTGCTGCCATATTCGGTCAGCTCGATATCGATGTCCGGATACCGCCTGCGGTAAGCGGCGAACATCGCGGCAAACAGCACGCCGCAGCCCACGGGCGGCAAGCCAATGCGCAATACACCGCGCTTGAGCCCGCGCAGGTCGTTGATCTCGGCCACCAAGTCGTTGCGTTCAGCGAGCAACACCAGCGCGCGGCGGTAGGCAATTTCGCCAGCGGCGGTCAGTTCGTTCCTGTGGCCGAGGCGATTGAGCAGCGGCGTACCCAACTCATCTTCCAGCGTCTTGACCGCCTTGCTCACGGTGGACTGAGTCAGGGACACCACCTGGGCCGCCTGGGAGAAACCGCCCTGGCGCACCACTTCGACAAAGGCGCGCAATGTTCTGAGGTTCATCGGTATTCCTTTAGCGACTGGCTGCTAGCGATAAAAGTTGTTTTTATCATGCCAGATATTTCCTTATGCTGAACCCACCTTGCCTTGTGGAGACCCTGTTGATGATCATCTCGTCCGCTTCCGATTACCGCGCAGCCGCAAAGCGCAAACTGCCGCGCTTTCTGTTCGACTACATCGACGGCGGCGCCTACGCCGAACACACGATGCGCGCCAACAGTTCGGATTTGGCCGAGATCAGCCTGCGCCAGCGCGTCCTGCGCAATGTCGACAACCTGAGCCTCAAGACCCACCTGTTCGGCCAGGAACTGGCCATGCCCGTGATCCTGAGCCCGGTGGGGCTTACCGGCATGTACGCGCGGCGCGGTGAGGTGCAAGCGGCAAAGGCAGCGGCGAATCAGGGCATTCCGTTTTGTTTGTCGACGGTATCGGTGTGTTCAATTGAAGAAGTGGCGTCGCAGAGCCCGCAGTCGATCTGGTTCCAGCTCTACGTGCTCAAGGACCGTGGGTTCATGCGCAATGCGCTGGAGCGTGCGCAGGCTGCCGGGGTCACCACACTGGTATTCACCGTGGACATGCCGACGCCTGGCGCGCGTTACCGCGATGCGCACTCCGGCATGTCCGGGCCGTTCGCGGCATCGCGACGCATGCTGCAAGCGGTCACCAAACCGCAATGGGCCTTCGACGTAGGCCTGATGGGCCGCCCTCACGACCTGGGCAATATCTCAAAATACCTCGGCAAACCTACTCATCTGGAAGATTACATCGGCTGGCTGGCCAACAACTTCGACCCGTCGATCAGTTGGAAAGACCTGGAGTGGATCCGTGAATTCTGGAAAGGCCCGATGATCATTAAAGGCATTCTCGACCCGCAGGATGCCAAGGATGCGCTGAGTTTCGGCGCCGACGGTATCGTGGTCTCCAACCACGGCGGCCGTCAGCTCGATGGCGTGCTCTCTACCGCCAGAGCCTTGCCGCCGATTGCTGATGTGGTTGGCGATGACCTGACGGTACTGGTCGACTCGGGCATCCGTTCCGGGCTGGATGTGGTGCGCATGCTCGCACTGGGTGCCAAGGCCTGCCTGCTGGGACGCGCAACGGCCTACGCGCTGGCCGCCGATGGCCAGCACGGCGTTGAAAACCTGCTGGACATCTTCGCCAAGGAGATGCGCGTGGCCATGACGCTGACCGGCGTCACGTCAATTGACCAGATTGACAGCACTACGCTGGTTCAATCAGCCAAATAACTGACGTCAGTACCCAACGACTGTTTTTACTCTGTAAAACGGTCGTTGATTTATAAGAAGTTTTAATAAGTTAAACGAAATGGCATGAATCTCGCTCTAATCCCTTTCAAGCAGGTAAGGCGATGACAAGACGTGCGGCGGTATCCAGGGGTTATAACCCATGGTAAAGCGGTTTAAACTGTTACCAATGTTTTACGGAACTGAAGGAACAGTAAGACGCTTGGCACTCGCCACTCTCACGCAGCCTGTAAGACAGTTAAGTGCTTAGAGGCAGATAGCTTATGAAAACACCGACCCAGACTCACGCAATTGACTTCGACAGTGCCAAATTGCAACGCCTGGGTTTTGGTCAGCCATCTCTCCTGCCACCCCGTCGACCGACGTCATTTGCCCAGCTTCGTCAGCAATTGAGCCAACAATTGCAAGTCAGCCTGGAGCCCCAGCGCATCCTTGGCCTGTTCTTTCGCGAGATTCAGCGCCTGGTGCCCCTGGACGCATTGCAGTATCGCCACGAAGCCAGCGACCTGCGCCTGGAATTTGGTCATCGCGGCCACCACTCGGTGAGCTATGCCTTGAGCCATGAAGGTGAGCACTTGGGCGAGCTGGTCTTTCGACGCAATCAACGCTTGCTGGAAGACGAACTGGTCCAGCTTGAAGCGTTGCTGGCAACCTTGCTTTATCCGATGCGCAATGCCCTGCTCTACCGCGCCGCCACTCGCAGTGCTCTGCGCGACCCGTTGACCGAAACCGGTAATCGCGTGGCCATGGACCAGACCCTGCAACGCGAAATCGACATGGCCCGGCGGCACATGAACCCGTTGTCCCTGCTGATGCTGGACATCGATCACTTCAAGAAGATCAACGACACTCACGGCCATGCAACCGGCGACACCGTCCTGCGCGCGGTGGCCGGGGCGATCAAGAGCCAGCTGCGCAATGTCGACATGGTGTTTCGATTTGGCGGGGAAGAGTTTCTGATCCTGCTCTCCAACACCGGCCGGGACGCGGCAGGGATGGTCGGCGAGCGCCTGCGCAAAGCGGCACAAGCTCAGGACTATTGGGCGGAGACCACACGGGTCGAACTGACGGTGAGCCTGGGGTGTTCGACGCTGTTGGCCGCCGAGTCTGCCGAAAGCCTGTTGCGCCGTGCCGACAACGCCTTGTACGTGGCCAAGCGCGAAGGGCGCAACCGCTTGGCAATGGCGGGGTAAACACCCCGCCATCACGCTTACATCACGCCTCGCTGGCGACGCGAACCTGACGTTCGCGAGTGGCCGCAGGCGCCTTTGCTTTTTCGTTCTCCAACCGCATGCAGCTTTCCAAGAACAGGTACATGTAGTCGTAGCTCTTGCACACCGCCTGACGCAGCTCTACCTGCAGGGCTTTGCTGGGGTTCGTCCCGGCCAGGGTGCAGATGATTTCTAGCGCTTCCCATGGGTGGGCGTCGTCATACTGCGCGTGCATCTTCAACCACTTCATGGCGCGCTTGCGGTCTTCCTCAGGGAAGGCTGCCGCATAAACACCGGTCGAGCACACTACCGCCGACCACTCACCGGTTGCACCTTCGATCGCGTAGTTGGTGGCGGCAATCGCGACAATCAACGAATCGGCCGAGCTGGTATGCCAGCACCAATGGCTCAGTGCGTGCAGTTCAGGCGGTACGTTCTGCGCTTGCAGTTCTTCCAGGCTGACGCCGTGGGCACGGGCCCAATGCACCCAATAGTCGGCGTGGTTGAGCTCCACGCGAATATTGCGCATCAACCACCGGCGCGCCATATCCTCCCCAGGATGACGGGCAAACTTGGTCTTGGTGAGGTTTTGTGCCATGTACAAGGCAAACTGTTCAACCACTGGCCAGCCACCGATAAGGTAATGGCGCATGGTCTTGGCGCTGAGCGTGTTGTCACGCATGCGCTGATACAGTTCGTGCTCGACAACTCGGCGCTTGCTCTCGCTACAGTCCTGGATCAATTGCTGCGCCCAGGCGGGGTAACTCGAGGCTTCCATAAGCGGGCCGGTTCTGTTGAATGTGTCGATCACTGTAAGGCTCCTTTTTAAGTGTGATTGTACAGACCAGCAAAGTTTCAGCGGAATGTGCCGGGCGCCTTGAATAACAGAGGCTGCGGCCGCACAGGTCGACACTGCAAGCTGTCAAAGGTAAACAATTGCGGGCGTTCAATCAGGTAGCCCTGAGCGTAATCCACACCTATCTCCAGTAACGCCTGTTCGATTTGCGGTGTTTCAACAAACTCGGCAATTGTGCGCTTACCCATGACATGGCCGATGTGGTTGATCACTTCGACCATAGCGCGGTTAATCGGGTCGTCCAGCATATCCTTTACGAAACTTCCATCGATCTTCAGGAAGTCTACAGGTAAATGTTTCAGATAGGCGAATGAGGACATTCCGGCGCAAAAATCGTCGAGCGAAAAATGGCAACCTAAGGCTTTGAGTTCATTAATAAACCGAATTGCACTGCCCAAATTCGCTATAGCGCTGGTTTCGGTTATTTCAAAACAAATCATTTCAGGCGGAATGCTGTAAGCCTCGAATTTCTCACGTAAAAACCCAAGAAAATCGTCATCTCCAATAGTTATTCCTGACAGATTTATCGCACACATGGCCATAGGTCGGCCCGCACGCTCGTGCATGCAACGGGCGATGATCTTGAATACGTTCTCCACCACCCAGCGGTCCAGCGAGGTCATTAAACCGTAACGTTCGGCGGCCGGGATAAAACTGTCGGGAAGGATGATCCGGCCCGCCTCGTCGTGCAGGCGCAGCAGGATTTCAATATGGCCATTGCCGCCATCGGTTTGGCCCAGCGGGGAGATTTCCTGCGCGTAGAGGCAAAAGCGATTCTCCTCCAATGCCATGTGCAGGCGCTGCACCCAAGCCATCTCGCCAAAACGCACGGATAACTCCGAGTCATCTGCGTGGTAGACCTGCACACGGTTGCGGCCCTTTTCCTTGGCCATGTAGCACGCCATGTCGGCGGCTCGTAACGAGGCTTCCAGCGTGGTCGGGGTTTGCGAAATGTGCACCAGGCCAATACTGACGGTGGTCATGAAGGGCCGCCCCTTCCACACAAAATGCAGGCTTTGTACGGTATGGCGCAGGCTCTCGGCGATCTTTTCCGCCACAGGTACCGGACAGTTCTCCAGCAGAATGCCGAACTCGTCCCCGCCCAACCGCGCCAGCGTGTCGCCCTCACGCAGGTCCGATTGCAGCAGTGCGCAGATGTGGCGCAGCAACTCATCGCCCGCCGCATGACCGCAGGTGTCGTTGACCAATTTGAACTGGTCAAGGTCGAGGAACATCAGCGCATGCCGCCCGCTTTGCTGGCGCCCCGCAGGGTGCAGCACTTGCTCAAGGCGATACTCGAATTCGCGGCGGTTGGCCAGGCCGGTCAACGCATCGTGGGTCGCTTGCCAGGAGAGGTTGGCAATGTATTGACGCTCCTGAGTCATGTCGTGCAGCACCAGCACCGCGCCGCTGACCTTGCCTGCACTGCGAATCGGCGCGCCCACCAGCGTCACTGACACGGTACTGCCGTCCAGGCGCTGGATCAGCTTCGAATGTTCGCTGCCGCCACTGAGCTGGCCCTTGATGATGTGCTCCAGCAGCGTAAAACCGTCCGGCTCGGCGTTCTCGTCCAGCAGCTTGAACAGCGCCGCCAGGGGCAGCCCTTGGGCCTGCGCCGAGCGCCAGTGAGTCAGTGCCTCTGCCGCAGGGTTCATGTAGGCAATGGCGCCGTCGACGTCGGTGGTGATCACGCCGTCGCCGATCGACTCAAGAGTGATCTGCGCTCGCTCCTTCTCCACCTGCAGCGCGTCGGCGAAGGCATGGCGCTGGGTCAGCAACTTGTGGGTGCGCAGCAGGGCCAGCACGATCAGGCCCAGTGCGGTGGCCAGGTTAGTGATCAACAGCAGACGCAGGATGACCCGCGAGCCCTCGCCCAGAGCATCACTGAAGGCCTTGGCAGCCGGCGTAACGCCGTCGTTGATGGCGGTGATGCGCGTTTTCCAGGCGTGCACGTCGGTGCTGCTGGCCTGGTCAGCGCTGATCGCCCGATGCATGGCGCGCGCCAGGTCATCCAGTTGCACCAGGTAACCGTCGCCCACGGTCCACAGCTCAATGGCCTTTTCCAGATAACTGAAATGGCGGAAGTTGAGGTACAGCCAGATCAGGCTGGAAACGTCATCAGGGTGGTTGCCGCCCTTGAGGATACCCAGGCGCGCGGCCGTCAGGTCGGGGGTGGGCCGGTCGAGGGCAATGCGCAATTCATGCCCGCCCTGGGGCACTGAGATGGCTTGCTGGTATTTGAGGTAAGTGGCCGGATCACGGTTGTCGGCGTAAAGGGTCAGGTAGTAGATCGCATCTTTCTGGCCCTTGGACCACAGGCTTTCACCGGCCACATACCCGCGTACCGCCGAGAGCATGTAAAGGCTGACGCAACCCAGCAATGCCTGGAACAGTACCACCGCGATAAACGGCCAGACGATGCCCAACAACCGAGGCGTACTTAACGTCGTTCCGAGAGTGCGCTTTTGCTTCATGAGGTCCCTTGCACAAGCACTACCAAAAACAGGCGAGTGATTAACGCTCCTGACAGCACAATCTTGGCTAAATTCGCTCGATCCGCTCAAGGGCGCCGGCTCGATTCAGCGCCTGAACCTTGAACGGCGCAGGAAAGCCGCTATTTCCTGGGGAGACTCTTGTGCCTGCCAGAGTCAATCATTGCAAACCCAACATCACCTAACTTGCTGCAAATGTCCGTAGAGCTTGGCGTACAGGCCACCGTCAGCGATCAACTGCTGATGATCGCCATCCTCGGCGATGTGCCCACCATCAAACACCAGTACCCGGTCAGCCTGTTTCACCGCTGAAAGCCGGTGCGCGATGATCAGTGTAGTACGCCCACTGAGAAACCGCGCCAGCGCCTGGTGCAGGTTGTACTCGGTGGCGGCGTCCAGGGCGGACGTGGCCTCATCCAGAATCACTACTTTGGGCTCGGCCAACACCATTCGCGCAATGGCCAGGCGTTGACGTTGACCGCCGGAAAAGCGTACGCCGGAGCGCCCCACTACGCTGTCCAGCCCCAACGGCAGTGCCTTGACGGTAGCATCCAACTGGGCGATTTCCAGTGCCTGCCAACAGGCCTGGTCGCTGCGGGTGCGCCCCATGGTCAGGTTGGCACGCACGGTGTCGTTGAACAACGCCGGGTGTTGCAGCACCACGGCGACGTTTTCGCGGATGGTCGCAAGCCCGATTTCCTGCTGGGTGGCACCGCCGAAGCGAATGCTGCCGGCTTGCGGCGTATACAGCCCCAGCAGCAGTTGCACCAGAGTACTTTTGCCGCCGCCACTGGCGCCGACAATCGCGACCTTCTCACCCGGCGCAATGGCCAGGTTCAACTGGTCGAGCACCAGCTCGTCGCCGTAGCCGAAATCCAGGCCGCGCACCTCGATGCCGACGGTCTCACGCCCGGTGAACGGGTCTGCGCCGCCGGCATACTGCGGCTCGTCGGCGCGCGCCAGCAGCTCGTTGATCCGCGTCAGCGCCCCGCCCGCCGCGTAGTAAGCGTATTGCAGGTTCAACAGTTGCTCCACCGGCCCGATCATGAACCACAGGTAGCTGAACACCGCGAGCATCTGGCCGATGGACAGGTCGGAAAACAGCACGGTGAGCATCGCCGCTGCGCGGAAGATGTCGATGCCAAACTGAAACAACAAGCCACTGGCACGGCTGGAGGCGTCGGTTTTCCATTGGGAGTGGATCGCGTAGTCGCGCACTTCCTGGGCGCGCTGGCCAAGGCGCCCGAGGAAAAAGCCCTGGCGGTTGCCCGCACGCACTTCCTGAATCGCGTCGAGGGTTTCGGTCAACGCCTGGGTAAAGCGCGACGTGCTGTCGTTTTCAAGCTTCTTCAAGTGTTTGACGCGTTTGCCCAGCTGTACCGTGGCGTAGATCACCAGCGGATTGAACAGCAGGATCAGCAGCGCCAGCTGCCAGTGCATCCACACCAGAATCGCCGACGTGCCGACCAGCGTGAGCATGGCCACCAGGAAGCGGCTGAGGGTCTCGCCGACAAATTTGTCCAGCGTATCCAGGTCGGTGACCAGGTGCGTGGTGACCGTGCCGCTGCCCAGGCTTTCGTATTCGCCAAGGGAAATGCGCTTGAGCCGCTCGATCAGGCGCACGCGAATGCGATAGACAATGTCCTTCGCCAGCCGCGCAAACAGCCGCGCCTGCACCACATTGAACACCAGTGCGCCGCAACGCAGGCACAGTGTCACCAACAACATCAGGCCGATATAACCGGCAGCTTTCTGCCAGCCCAGGGGCAACGCGTTGTTCATCACCTTGAGCGCGGCATCGCCACGGCCCAGCAACACTTCGTCGACCAGCAGAGGCAACAGCAAGGGAATCGGCACGCTGCACAACGTCGCCAGCACAGCGACGCCATTGGCAATCCACAGCGATTTTTTGTGGCGCAGGGCCAGACGGCGAATTTCCGCCCAGGTCAGTCGGTCGGTACGGTCGGGCTGGTCATGCACAGGTGGCTCGCTCCAACCAGCGGGCGAGCAATGGCGACAGCTCGGACAGCGGCTGGTAGCCGTTGGTCAACAAGGCCAACTGACCGTTACGCTCCGCCAGAAGGGTCGGAAAACCGGCAATGCCCAAATCCTGCACCCAGGTGAAATCAGCGGCCGTCGCGGCGTGCTGCTCGGCGCGGTCGAACGCGCCGGCAAACTCGATACGCGGGATGCCCGCCTCCTCGGCCAGTTCGACCAGCACGCTGGCCAGGGTCAGATCGCGGCCCTCGACGTAAAACGCGCGCTGGATCAGCCCCAGCAGCTTCCACGCGCAATCCGGCGCCAGGCTGCGCGCCGTGACGATGGCGCGGCACGCGGGCTCGGTGTCATAGACAAAACCATCGGGCAACGCGCCTTCACGTGTGAACGGCTGACCGGTGGCCTCGGTGACCGCCTGCCAGTGCTCAAGGATGTAGCGCCGGGTGGTCGGCTCCAATGCCGCGCCACTGCCGGTGCGCAAACCACCCACCACCAGGTGCAGCTCAACGCCCGCAGCCTGGGCCTGCTCGACCAACGCCTCGGCCACCGGGGCAAAGCCCCAGCACCAGGAACACATCGGGTCCATCACATAGAGCAGGCGCGCGGGCATGGGTCAGGCCTCGGAAGGGGTTTGCTTATAGTTGAAGCCAATCGGGTGCGGCATATTGCGGGCCTTGGCCAGCTCGATCTGCTTTTGCCGGTCAATCGCGCTGCGACGGGTCTTCTCCGGCAGCTTATCCCAGCAATGCGGGCAGCTGATGCCAGCCACATAGTGCTCGGACGCGCGGTCTTCGACGCTCACCGGTGTACGGCAGGCATGACATTGATCGTAGTCGCCTTCGCTCAAGTCGTGGCGCACGGTCACGCGGTTGTCGAACACAAAGCAGTCGCCCTGCCATTTGGTCTCTGCCTGCGGCACCTCTTCGAGGTACTTCAGAATGCCGCCCTTGAGGTGGTAAACCTCGTCAAAGCCTTCGCTGAGCATGTAGCTCGAAGCCTTTTCACAGCGAATGCCGCCGGTGCAGAACATGGCGACTTTCTTGTGCTTGGCCGGGTCGAAGTTGGCTTTGATGTAGTCGGGAAATTCGCGAAAACTGGTAGTTTTCGGGTCAATCGCGCCTTCAAAGGTGCCAATGGACACTTCGTAATCGTTACGGGTGTCGATCAACAGCACTTCCGGGTCGCTGATCAGCGCGTTCCAGTCCTGCGGGTCAACATAGGTGCCGACTTTTTTGTTCGGGTCGACGCCTTCGACGCCCAGGGTCACGATCTCTTTCTTGAGCTTGACCTTGGTGCGATAGAACGGCTGCTCATCGCAGTACGACTCTTTGTGGTCGATGTCGTCCATGCGTGGGTCGTTCTTCAGCCAGGCCATCAGGCCATCGATGCCTTCGCGGCTGCCGGAAACGGTGCCGTTGATGCCTTCTTCGGCGATCAGCAACGTGCCTTTGATGCCGTTGTCGACCATCGCCTGCAGCAGTGGCTCGCGCAGGGCGACGTAATCTTCGAGGGTGACGAACTTATACAGTGCCGCCACGACAATCGGTTGAGTCATGGGTGTTCTCTCCAGGTGGCTACCCTCGTAAGGGGTGAACCGGATAACGGCAGCTGGGTTTTTTAGCCGCAAGCTGCAAGTAAAAGCAAAAAAAACGCGCCGACTAGGCGGCGCGTTGGGGATTGTAGCAAGAAGGCAGCTGCGAGGGCTCTAATCTTGTCGCGTGCAGCTGACAACTTGTGGCTGCTTCAATGCCCTCCGGCGCAGGTCGGCGAGGCCGGGGCTGCGTCGATTTTCGCCCATTCTTCAGGCGTGTAGGTATGCAGCGCCAACGCATGAAACTCGCTCATCAGGTCACCCAGCGTGGCGTAGACCGTCTGATGGCGCTTGACGCGGTTAAGCCCTTCGAACTGCTGGCTGACCAGCACGGCCTTGAAGTGGGTCTGCAACCCACGGCTGTGCATATGGCTTTCGTCCAGCACGCTCACGTGTTGCGGGCTCAGGGCGGCGAGCGCCGTTTCGATACGCTGTTGCATGGTCATTCCTGCTTACTTCTTCTTGGCCGGTGCGGCGGCTTTTGGCGCCAGCTCGTTGGTCATGTCTTCCAACAGCTTGTTGACTACCGGCACAGCGCTTTCCAGCTTGGCCTGGGTCATCTGGGCCGATTGCTGGGTCAGTTGCGGCATTTTTTCCAGGACTTTTTTACCCAGTGGCGACTGGTAGAAGGCAACCAGATCCTTAAGTTCGGATTCGCTGAAGTTGGTGGTGTAGAGCTTGACCATGTCCGGCTTCAGCTTCGGCCAGCCGATGGCTTGGTCCAGCGCGGCGTTGGCCTTGGCCTGGTAGCTGTCCAGTACGGACTGCTTGGCGGCAGGCGCCTTGGTCTGTTCGAAACGCTGGGCGAACATTTGCTGCACTTGCATGTACACCGGGGTACCCAGCTTGTCAGCGTGGGCCAGGGTAAGGAAGGCTTCGGCACTGGCGTTATGGCTGGCGGTATCGGCAAAAACTTGGCCGCTGGCGCAAACCAGAGCAACCGCGGTACAGATGGCACGAAGACGAGTCATCGAGTTTCCTTTTCTAGCAGGCGAGGTAAGACCCCAAGGGCGACCATTCTGCGCCTAAAAAACCTCGCGGCTCAACCCCAGGCCTTGTTCGGCCTGGATTTGCAGGACTTGCCTGCGATGAAAAGTCTTTTATGGAACCCCCAAGGCCTATCACGGCCTAAACTGCGCAAACGAACCTGAAGGAGTGTGCCCGATGAGCCGTATCGAAACCGACAGCCTGGGAGAAGTGCATGTCCCGGATGACGCTTACTGGGGCGCGCAGACCCAACGCTCGCTGGTGAATTTCGCCATCGGCGAGCAACGCATGCCTTTGGCCGTGCTGCATGCCCTGGCCCTGATCAAGAAGGCAGCGGCGCGGGTCAACGACCGCAACGGCGACTTGCCTGCCGATATCGCCCGCCTGATCGAACAGGCCGCTGATGAAGTGCTCGACGGTCAACATGACGATCAGTTCCCACTGGTGGTCTGGCAGACCGGCAGCGGCACCCAGAGCAACATGAACGCCAACGAAGTCATCGCCGGCCGCGCCAACGAACTGTCGGGCCAGACCCGCGGCGGCAAAAGCCCGGTGCACCCGAACGATCATGTCAACCGCTCCCAAAGCTCCAACGACTGCTTCCCCACCGCCATGAGTATCGCGACGGTGCAGGCGATCAACACGCAACTGCTGCCGGCGATCACCAACCTGTCGGGTGGGCTGGCGGAACTGTCGGCGCGGCACATGAAACTGGTCAAGACCGGCCGCACCCACATGATGGACGCCACGCCAATCACTTTTGGCCAGGAAGTCTCGGCGTTTATCGCCCAGCTCGACTACGCCGAACGCGCGATCCGCAGCGCCCTGCCCCCGGTGTGCGAACTGGCCCAGGGCGGCACCGCCGTCGGCACCGGGCTCAACTCGCCCCACGGCTTTGGCGAGGCGATTGCTGCCGAGTTGGCCGCCTTGTCGGGGTTGCCCTTTGTGACCGCCCCGAACAAATTCGCCGCCCTCTCCGGCCACGAGCCGCTGGTAACCCTGCACGGCGCGCTGAAAACCCTGGCCGTGGCGCTGATGAAAATCGCCAACGACCTGCGCCTGCTCGGCTCCGGCCCGCGCGCCGGGTTGGCCGAGGTCAAGTTGCCAGCCAACGAGCCGGGCAGTTCGATCATGCCGGGCAAGGTCAACCCGACCCAATGCGAAGCGCTGTCGATGCTGGCCTGCCAGGTGCTGGGCAATGACGTGACCATCGGCATTGCCGCCAGCCAGGGGCACTTGCAGTTGAACGTGTACAAGCCGGTGATCATCCACAATCTGCTGGAATCGATCCGCCTGCTGGCCGACGGTTGCAACAACTTCCAGGAACACTGCATTGCCGGCCTTGAGCCGGATGCAGAACAAATGGCCGAACACCTGGAACGCGGCCTGATGCTGGTGACCGCGCTCAACCCGCACATTGGCTACGACAAGTCGGCGCAGATCGCCAAGAAGGCGTATGCCGAGGGCCTGACGCTACGTGAAGCCGCGCTGGCGCTGGGCTTCTTGACTGATGAAGAGTTCGACCAGTGGGTACGCCCGGAAAACATGCTCGAAGCCGGCCACTAACCTCAGGTTTTTGATCTGCTTGTGATCTAAGGCGCCCCGTTAACCACGCTGGCTGCACACCGAGCCTAGGCGAGGTGCCGAGTGGTGGGGCGAGGACCTTTTGCTTACTTTTGGCTGGGCCGGCATTCCGGTCCCTCCAAAAGTGAGCCGCTGTAAGAGCGGAACCCTAGGTAGCCGTTACCGCAGCAAAGGGTATGTACGCCGACTAATATCCCAGCCAACTGACATGCCGCCTTCGCGAGCAAGCCCGCTCCCACAGTTAACAGTGTTGCGTCAGCGAGATACGGGGCGCGCCAGAGGCCGCCATCGCAGGCAAGCCAGCGCCCACATTTACACCGGTTTACCACCCTAAAGCCGCGGCGACGACCCGGCCGCCACGCCAGGCATCAAGACGCCAGCCGCACCCGCCGAGCCCTGAGCCCCGCCAGCAACGACGGCGCCAGCGCCACCGTCGCCGACCCCAGCACCACCACCAGCGCCCCGACATAGCCCAAGGCGTTGATCTCTTCGGCCTGCACGAACGCCGGCCATAACCACGCTGCCAACGCCACTGCCACAAACGTCACCAACGGCGTCAGCGCCAACGTCGCACTGACCCGCGAGGCCTCCCAATGCGCCAACGCCTCGGCAAACGCGCCGTAAGCCACCAGCGTATTCATGCAGCACGCCAGCAACAGCCAGCCTTGCAGCGGGCTCAACTGCAGCGCCTCCAGCGGATGCGCCCACGGCGTGAGCAGCGCGGCGCACGACAGGTAGATCACCATCATCACCTGCAGCGAATTCCATACCGTCAGCAACTGCTTCTGGCCCAAGGCGTAAAACACCCAGGTGGTAGTGGCGAGCAGAATCGTCAGCACCCCGGCGGTGTAGGTGCCCAAGGACGTGAGCATTTCCACCAGGCGTTGGTTGAAGAACAGCCCGAAGCCGATGATCAACACCACCAGGCCCACACCCTGCCCCAGGCTGAAACGCTCCTTGAACACAAACACGCTGGCGACCATCAGAAAGATCGGCCCCATCTGCACCACCAACTGGGCTGTGCCGGGGCTGAGCATCTTCAGGCCTACCAGGTACAACACGTAATTGCCCACCAGCCCGCACACCGCCATGGCTACCAGCCAACCGCCCTTGGGGCCGAGCACTTTGCGGCTGGGCAGGCGCTGGGTGAAGGCCAAGTAGATAAACAAGCAGCTACCGGCGACGACCAGGCGAAACCAGGTGACGGTGACCGGGTCCATCACCCGCAGCACTTGTTTGAGTTTGATCGGCAGGATGCCCCACAGGAACGCGGTCAGCAGGGTCAAGCCAAAGCCATAGACCCAGCGGCCGGAAGAGATGTGCATGAGTGCCCCGAATGCCTGAGGAAGTGGAACGGGCATTCTAGGGGCAAGCGCACGAATTGGGATACGACACAATTCAAATGTGGGAGCGGGCAAGCCCGCTCCCACATTTTTAAGCCGGGTTTCTTCAGTGAGATCTAGCGTACCGCTTCGAAGAGCCCGGTGGCGCCCATGCCGCCGCCCACGCACATGGTGACGATGCCGTAACGCAGGTTGCGCCGTTGCAGCTCGCGCACCAAATGCCCGACTTGTCGCGAACCGGTCATGCCGAACGGATGCCCGATGGAAATCGAGCCGCCATTGACGTTGTATTTGGCGTTGTCGATCTCCAGGCGGTCACGCGCATACAGGCACTGCGAGGCAAACGCCTCGTTGAGTTCCCACAGGTCGATATCCGCGACCTGCAAGCCCTTGGCCTTGAGCAACTTGGGCACCGAGAACACCGGGCCAATGCCCATCTCGTCCGGCTCGCAACCGGCCACGGTAAACCCGCGGAAAAACGCCTTGGGCTTGAGCCCCAGTGCCAGGGCTTTTTCCAGGCTCATCACCAGTGTCATCGACGCGCCATCGGAAAGCTGCGAGGAGTTGCCAGCCGTCACCGAACCGTCTTCGGCGAACACCGGGTTCAGCCCTTGCAGGCTGGCCAGCGTGGTGTCCGGGCGGTTGCAGTCATCGCGATCCACCACGCCTTCAAGGATCTGCACCGCGCCGGTGTGCTTGTCCTCAACCTTGTAGGTGACCGGCATCGGCACGATTTCATCGTCGAACAAACCGTCAGCCTGAGCCTGCGCGGTGCGCTGCTGGCTCTGCAGGGCGTAACGGTCCTGAGCTTCGCGGCTGACGTTATAGCGACGCGCGACGATTTCGGCGGTCTGGCCCATCGGGAAGTAGATGCCCGGCACCTGCTCTTTCAGCAGCGGGTTGATCAGGTTGTCGGTGTTGACGCTTTTGAGGGTCAGGCTGATCGATTCGACGCCACCGGCGACGATGATGTCGCTGCAACCCGAGGCAATCTGGTTGGCCGCGATCGCGATCGCCTGCAAGCCCGAGGAGCAGAAGCGGTTGAGGGTCATGCCGGCCGTGCCGGTGCCCAATTGCGAGAGCACTGCCACATTGCGCCCGATGTTGTAGCCCTGCGCGCCTTCATTGGAACCGGCACCGACGATGCAATCCTCGACCGTCGCCGGGTCGATGCCATTGCGGCTCAGCAGTGCATTCACGCAATGGGCCGCCATGTCGTCGGGACGGGTCTGGTTGAACTTGCCACGAAAGGATTTGGCCAGGCCGGTTCGCACACTGTCGACGATCACTACTTCACGCATGGGCTACCTCGATCTTGTCGTTGTTGGGAGATCAACCGAGGATAAATCCACGCCCTCCCCACCGCGATGATCATTCACCCCGCCTATACAAAAGCATGGCAATGAGCAGGCTGGTTCTGCCAAGTGGGATGTTGTGGCGGACACGCTGGTTGTGGCGAGCAGGCTTGCCCTGCGTTGGGGCGCGAAGCGGCCCTGATCCAGACGCCGCGCTCTTTCATTTAGAACGCATTGACCGACGATGGGGCCGCTTCGCAGCCCAACGCAGGGCAAGCCTGCTCACCACAAAAAGCCTGCCTGCCACAGGTCAGCGCCCGCCAACGCTATTTTTTCTTTTTCTTCTTGTCGTGCTTGTCGGTTTTGTCGAACGCCTCTTCCAGCGCGCGGTTGATGGTGCGCAACACCTTGACCCGCGCCCAGCGCTTGTCGTTGGCTTCCACCAGCGTCCAGGGCGAGACTTCAGTGCTGGTACGGTCGACCATATCGCCCACGGCGGCACGGTAGGCGTCCCACTTGTCGCGGTTGCGCCAGTCGTCTTCGGTGATCTTGAAGCGCTTGAACGGGATATTCTCGCGGGCCTGAAAGCGCTCCAGCTGGGTGTCCTTGTCAATCGCCAGCCAGAACTTGACCACGATCACACCGGCGTCGCGCAGCTGCTCTTCAAAGTCATTGATCTCGCCATAGGCACGCATCCAGTCCGCCGGGGTGCAGAAACCTTCGATGCGCTCCACCAGCACCCGCCCGTACCACGAGCGGTCGAACACCGTGAACATGCCGCGCGCCGGAATCTTCTGCCAGAACCGCCACAGGTACGGTTGGGCACGCTCGTCTTCACTCGGCGCGGCAATCGGCACGATGTGGTACTGACGCGGGTCCAGCGCCGCCGCCACACGCCGGATCGCCCCGCCCTTGCCCGCCGCATCGTTACCTTCGAACACGGTAACCAGCGCGTGCTTGCGCATGCGTTTGTCACGCATCAGGCCGGAGAAACGCGCCTGCTCGGTGATCAGCTGTTCTTCGTAATCGTCCTTGTCCAGGCTCAAAGTCATGTCGAGGCTGTCGAGCAGGCTCTTCTGATCCACCGAGGCCAACAACGGCGCCGGGTTCATGCCGCTGGCCTTGCCCTTGGGCAACTTCAGCGCATTTTGCAGGCTTTCGAGCAGGATCTTGCCCACGGTGAGGCTGCGGTAGTGCGCATCTACGCCTTCGATCACATGCCATGGCGCGTAGTCGCGACTGGTGCGGCGCAGGATGCGCTCACCAAAATGCACAAATTTGTCGTAGGTCTGGGACTGCTGCCAGTCCAGCGGGCTGATGCGCCAGCTGTGCAGCGGGTCATCGGCCAACGCCTTGAGCCGCGCTTTCATCTGTTTCTTGGACAGGTGGAACCAGAACTTGAAGATCAGCGCACCTTCGTCGCAGAGCATCTTTTCGAGGCGCTCGGCACCGGCGATGGCCTGGTCCAGGCGTGCATCCTTGATCTCGCCGTGCACACGGCTTTGCAGCATCTGGCTGTACCAATTGCCGAAAAAAATGCCCATGCGGCCTTTGGCCGGCAATTGCCGCCAGTAGCGCCAGGCCGGTGGGCGCGCCAGTTCTTCGTCGGTCTGCTGGTCAAACGTGCGCACTTCGATCAGGCGCGGGTCCATCCATTCGTTGAGCAGCTTGACGGTCTCGCCCTTGCCGGCGCCCTCAATGCCGTTGATCAAGATAATCACCGGGAAGCGCTTCTGCTGCTGCAGCTCGTACTGCACTTCCAGCAACGCTTCGCGCAGGGCCGGCACTTCGGCTTCATAGGTGTCTTTGTCGATGGCGTGACCGATTTCGGCGGATTCGAACATGGGCAGCTCCGTTTCAAGATGGATCAAGACTAGCGGATTGGGCAACAACGCGCGGGAGGAAATTCCACGCCAACGTGCCGTGGGTCAATTCAAAGCCCATTGATCAGCTAGAATGGCCGCCTTGCTGTTGCCCGCTGTTATTTTATGAGCCGCCCATGACCCCCATCACCCACGCCCAGCTCGACTGGGACGACCAAGGTCGCCCGCACTCGCGGGTGTTCGACGATGTGTATTTTTCCGACCAGTCGGGCCTTGAAGAAACCCGCTACGTGTTCCTCGAACAGAACCGTCTGCAGGCGCGCTTTGCCGCCCTGCCGGTGAACGGGCGACTGGTGATCGGCGAAACGGGGTTTGGCACCGGCTTGAACTTTCTGTGCGCCTGGCAGCTGTTCGAACAGCACGCGGTGGCGGGCGCGCGTCTGCATTTTGTCAGCGTGGAAAAGTACCCGCTGAGCCACGCCGACCTGCAACGCGCCCTCGCCCTCTGGCCGGAGCTTGCGCCCTTCGCCGAGCAACTGCTGGCGCACTACATTGCCATCCACCCAGGCTTCCAGCGGCTTGTGCTGGATAACGGCCGCGTGACGCTGACCCTGTTGATCGGCGATGCCCTGGAGCAGTTGCCGCAACTGGATGCCCAGGTCGATGCGTGGTTTCTCGACGGCTTCGCCCCGGCAAAAAATCCCGACATGTGGACCGCCGAACTGTTTGCCGAACTGGCCCGCCTGGCGGCACCCGGCTCGACCATCAGCACCTTTACCAGCACCGGCTGGGTACGCCGGCTGATCAACGCCGCCGGGTTCAAGATGAAACGCACGCCAGGCATCGGGCATAAGTGGGAGATCCTGCGCGGTGAATTCCTCGGTTGGCCGGCCGAAACGCCGCCACCGGCCCACAGCAAACCGTGGTTCGCCCGCCCGGCGCCGGTACCTGGTGAGCGCAGCGCCCTGGTAATCGGCGGCGGCCTGGCCGGGTGCGCCACCGCGGCCAGCCTGGCGGCACGTGGCTGGCGCGTGAGCCTGCTGGAGCGCCACGGCGCCCTGGCCCAGGAAGCGTCGGGCAACCCGCAAGGCGTGCTTTACCTCAAGCTCTCGGCTCATGGCACGGCGCTTTCGCAACTGATCCTCAGCGGTTTCGGCCACACGCGACGCTTGCTTGAGCACCTGCACCGCGGCGTCGATTGGGACGGTTGCGGCGTGCTGCAACTGGCCTTCAACGCCAAGGAAGCCGAGCGCCAGGCCCAACTGGCCGCCGCGTTTGCGCCGGGCCTGCTGCACCTGCTTGACCAGGCTCAAGCCCAGGCACGCGCCGGCGTGGCGCTCGAACACGGCGGGCTGTTTTACCCCGAAGGCGGCTGGGTGCACCCGCCAGCATTATGCCAATGGCAAGCGCAGCACCCGTTGATCGACGTGCTGCCGCATCACGAAGCCCTTGAGTTGCAGCGCGTTGACGGTCAATGGCAAGCCCTGGCCGGCGACACCCTGCTGGCGAGCGCGAGCGTGGTGGTGCTGGCAGGTGCTGCCGAGATCAAGCGGTTTGCGTTCAGTGCCGACCTGCCGCTCAAACGCATTCGCGGGCAGATCACACGGCTGGCAGAAACGACGGCGAGCCAGGCGCTGGCCACCGTGGTGTGCGCCGAAGGCTATGTCGCCCCTGCGCGCCTGGGTGAACACACCTTGGGCGCCAGCTTCGACTTCAAGAGCGACGACCTGACGCCCACTGCCGCCGAGCACGCCGGTAATCTGGAGATGCTGCGGGAAATCTCCCTCGACCTGGCCGACCGTCTCGGCGCCGATGCCTGCCCTGCCGAGCACCTGGAAGGCCGCGCCGCCTTCCGCTGCACCAGCCCCGACTACCTACCGATTGTCGGGCCGCTGGCCGAACGCGAGGCGTTCGACCAGGCCTACGCGGTCCTGCGCAAGGACGCTCGCCATGTGCCGCCCACACCCTGCCCATGGCTGGACGGCGTTTACATCAACAGCGGCCATGGCTCGCGTGGTCTGGTCACCGCGCCGCTGTGCGCCGAACTGCTGGCAGCCTGGCTGGACGCCGAACCCTTGCCCTTGCCCAGCAGCGTGGCCGAAGCTTGCCACCCCAACCGTTTTGCCTTGCGCGCGCTGATCCGCAGCAACGCCGGCAAGCCTTAGACCTGGCCGAATCACGGGATCACACAGGGCGACAGGTCGCCGAGTTTCAGCGCCTCCTTGGTCAGGCGCTCAGCTTCGCCCTTATGCGCCGCCTGCTGTTCGCGCAGGATCTGGTTCATCTGGTCAAGGTAGTCGGCGTCGTTGAGCGCGGTGCTTTTTTCAAAGACCGCCTGCAGGCGTTGGTCAAAGGGCTCGTTCAACGCCTCGAACGATCGGCTGAAGGCGACTTTCAAGTGACTGTCCCATAACGGCAACTCCACCAGGTAGTTCAAGAGCTTGGGTGAGCGCTCCGCCGCCCGGAGTTGTTCTTCGGCAGTGTTCAGCGCTTCGACCGTGACGCCGCCCAGGCGGGCAAAGCGCATGTGCAGCGGCTGACCCGGCAAATGAAACTTGCTGGCCAGCCCTGTCCGGTAGGCCAGGCTGACTTCCAGCGGGTCGGCCTCCGGGTGCGCCTGACTGTGCGTGCGTGCGTAGCTGTCCAACTGATCCAGACGAAACAGGCCCTTGGCCAACTTCAGCAGCGGCTTGGCGGTCAACTTGCCACCTTCGACCCCTTTGGCAGCTTCGTGGATCTCCACCAGCACCTCAAGGTTGCTGAAGTTCAGCGCCGCACTGTCATCGCAATTGAGTGGCGTGGCGGCCCGGTCAAAAATTTCATCGCGCAGCTGCGTGTCAGTTCCGGCCGCCTCCAGCACCCGCCAGACGCGTCGTTCCAGGTCCTCACGCACCAGTTGAGCATCGCCGGTGCCGCCCAGTTCGGCCAATAACCGGAACAGGCTCTCGGACTCTGGCTCTTGTTGAAGTCCCGTCCAAACCGCCTCTTTTTGTGTGTACCGCGCAACCGCGCTGTCGGCCAGCCATAATTCCCGGGCTTTCTGCTCGTTGAGGCGAGCGATGTCATCTTCCAGGAAGCCCATGCCGACGCCGGTTCGGCTCCGATAATCGGCCAGGGTCTTTCGGCTGGCTTCATCCAGCGGGTTGTGGCGCAGGTTGATGGCTTCAGCCACAGGGCGTGGCGCGGTGAACAACCAGCCAGGCACGGCCGGGATCTCGTTGTCGCGCAGGTCGAGGTAATGCAGGTAAGGCAGGCGCGGTACCCCACCGGGAAACGCGCGCAGACGACAATGACGCAGCATCAGCTCACGCAACTCGAACATGTGGCCGATGGCAGGCGGGTCGATCAACGGGTTGTTGCTCAGGTTCAAGACCTGCAGGCCGCGCAGGTCAGCCAGCTTGGCGCGGGTGTGTTCGGTGAGTTGCAGGTGGTTGTCGTTGAGGTACAGGTGTTTGAGCGCGGGCATCTGTGACAGTACTTCCGGCAGGCGTGTCACCTCGTTGCTGCGCAGCTCCAACGCCTCGAGCTGCTTGAAGTGCTTGAGAAAATACGCCACGTCATCGTCAAGCCCCATTCTGTTCAACGATAACTGCCGGACGTGGGCAAAGCTGACCTGCGCCGGCAAGGTGGGCAGTCGGCCCACGACCAGGCCATCGAGGACCAGGCTTGGGACCTTTACCCCGCTGGCATCGGGCAACAGGAGCGTCTGTCGCCAGCCCTCCTCGATGGCCTGCATCGCCTGATGACGGCCCAAGCGGTAATCCGCCTGGGGATGGGGTAAACCGGCGAGGGACGTCTCGTCATTGCGCCACGCCTTGAGTGCCCGATGCAGGGCCTCGAACTGTCGCTCCAGCGCCTCCACGGACTGGGCGCGTGCCAGGTGATCGGGGCCTTGCCCGTCCAGGAACGTCGCCACCTGCCGCTCGTCAAAACCGGGATACAGCCTGTTGACCTTGCGCACCAGCGTCGCCGGGTGCCGCGTCGAGCGCACCATGGCTTGAACGCACGGCACCGGCGCCGGTTCAGGGAGTGCACGCTCGGGCCATAGATGGCGTGAAAGCACGTGGCGTTCGTCCTCGGCGCACGCCTGGATCGCATCGCGCAATCGACTGGCACGCTCTGCCCCCGACAGGTTCAGCGCTGCCAATTGCGCAGGCGACAAGGTGGCGAGCAGAGCCTGGTAAAACCCGTCCGGGCCTGAGGCCTTTTCGCCCAGCGGCGTACCTTTGTCGTCGAACGCCTGGACCCCATCGCCAGTCTCGACCAGCGTGCGCCGCCACCGTGCATGCTGGCTGCCAGAGGTGCCTAGCAGGTCGCCGATCAAACTGTCCCGGCGTACCTGCACTTGCAAATCCTGCGGCCACCCCGCGACCTTCGCCAGCAGGTGAACGGCCAGCTGTCGCGAGGGGGCGGTCGCCAGCTCCGGCAGATACAGGCCGATCAGCGCCTGGTCTTCTTCCTGCACCACCAACGCTTCGCGTACCCGTTGTGCGAGCGACAACGGCACGCGCCGGGTGCTGCGCAGTTGCCAGCGATGCACGGTTGGCGTTTTGGACAACAATTCCCAGGCGATGCGATTGGGCAAGAGCGGGAAATGCGCCTTGAGCAACCCGTGATCTGAATGGGTAATGCCATCCGCTTCCTGATACAGCTGCTGGAAAACCTCTCGGTGGGTGCGCTTGAGCGAGGCCAGTAACTGGCGCGCAAGCATCGCGCCCTGCTCGTCTGGCGGTACCGAGCCGCCCAGCAAGGTGTCGATCTCGTCCGGCGGCAGCACGTCGAGCAGAGTCGCCATCACTGCGCCGTCTTTGAGCGCCTGTTCAGTGATGTGGATGCTCAAGTGTCCATGCTCGAAGGTTGCGCTGCCGGGAAAACGTTCGAGCCGCGCCCCTTGGCGGTCCAGCACCTCGAAAAACCGTCCCTGCGGCCAACCTGGCATCAGCGGCAACGCCAGCAACTGAACGCGCGCGGTGCTTGCATCCGGGCGTGGCTGATGTTCCAGCTGCCAGATCAGATCGCGGACTTGCTGGTTCAAGGCGAAACGCGCCACGCAGTCGTTGAAGCGCTCCGGCAGCGGCCTATTTTGCAGGGCCAGGGCGTGCAGGCGGGAGGGGCCCATGTCGACAATGCTCGCCACGTATTTCAATTGCTCGGGGGGCAGCGCGGCCAGGCGCGGGTTGAGCCGAGTGAGGATGTAGGACGGGGGCACCCACTCCTGGGTGGGTTCGAACGCAAACCGCCAACCGCCCTGGCGGTTGTGCAGCAGGCGCGGACGATAGGCCGTAGTCCGCGTCGGGTGAAGCGCATGCCAGTAACCCGACCGCGCATCGTAGGCCACCGAATACACCACCCCCTTGATCCTGACATATGAATGACCGCCGGCCTGGTAGATCCCACGGCTGTTGGCCACCGTCAGGGCGTCGACATCCAGCGTCCGGCCGTAAGGCTTGAGCCGCCGACGCCACAAGCGAGGACCGGCATCAGGCAGCTTCACGGCTTCGACCGCCTCGAAGAACTCCGCGGGATTGGACTTGAACGCCCTGAACACCTTGCCCGCCACCTTCACACCGTTCGCAAACAGGGCCATGGCCGCGAGGTTTTCGGCCACATTGACCAAGTGTTCCAGGCCTTCGGCCTGGTCGCTATGCGTCCAATCATCCACGCCCTCGAACACCTCGGCGAGCATCTCGCCGACAGCCACGCCCAACATCAATTGCCCGAGCACCGGCACCATCAGGCCGGCGATGTTCAGCATATTCAGGCCCGCCTCCTGATAGCCTTGAAGGCGTTTCTGGCGTGCCTGCTCATCCACTTGCGCCGTCGGCACGGCCAATGCAACGGCGTCCAGCTGGATCTTGCGGGTCAAGGCGCCGAAAAAGAACGGCTCCAGGCCGGTGTCCACCTCCACGGGCTCCACGCGTTCGAGTGTCCTGCGTTTGTCAAAGCGCTGGAAAAACCCGAACCGCTCGGCCTCATCCAGGTAGCGAGTGAAGAAGCTGCGATAGGCCGGCACCTGAAGCTTGAGCGTCAGGTAGACGGTCAGATCACCCAGCGTAGGGTATTCGTACCACGGGCGCCCGGGCTCGCCTGGCATGTACACCAACAAAGGCCCCTCGGCAAAGCCGTGCGTGGAAGCATGGCCGAACACCAGCACGCTCCACAGGCATGCCCCATGCACATTGATCCCTTGCCAGACCAGCGGCCTTTCATGGAACAGCACATGCTGCAGGTTCCGCGCGGGCAAGCGTGTATTGAGCAGGGCTTGCAACGCGGTATAGCCGGACTCACTGATATCGCCCTTGGCATGGGCAATCTGCAAGTCGATTTGCATGTCCTTGATCTTGCATTGGCCGACCTCGCCGACCACCGGGTTGTAGGCCCGTTCAGCGCCGTCCTCGTCGTCGCTCCCCGCGAGGTTGAACACCTCACGCAGGTGCCGCTGGTAGGCCGCGCCCAGGTCCAGTTCGCGGCAGTACCGCGCAAAGGCTCCAACGCTCAGCGTTGACACGTGTTGGCCCGCCGCCCCCGTTCGAATCACCGCGCCTACGGGCAGCCCCTTCGCCTCGGCCTGGTCCTGGGTAAAATTCTGCATGGCCGCCTGCAGCAGGTTGTGCTTGTCCAGGGACATCGTCTGCAGCCGTACGCCACGGCCGAAGGTCAACGCGGCGAAGTGCCGATTGGGCAACTCCAGCCAGTCACGTTCGACATTCAGCCCTGCATGCCCTTTTGTTACCAGGAGCGCTTTGAGTCGCTCGGCACAAAATGACCTGAGCGGCATTACACGGCGCAACAGGCTCGCGGCCCGCTCGCGGGGTTGCTGACTGCTGGCATGCGCCGCTTCGAGCGCCTGGCGCGTTGGGGCGGCGGCACTTACCAGCCACGCAGGCAGCGTACGCTGCAGCACGTTGGCCTTGTCCAGGTCGCCAGTGATTTCCAGCAGCGCAGCGGTTATTTTCTCCTGAGAGACAGGCGCAGCGGCCTGGCTTACAGCCGGTTGATGGGTCATCGGCAACAGTCCTTATTGCGTTGGATAATGACCCGGACAATAGCCCTCGCACCGGGGCTGAAGGGTTCAAATAGTCGGTCAATAACGCGGCGCATCCCCCCACTTTTTGCATCCGTGATTGACCTATCTACCGACCCTTGACGGGCGCCCCGCTGGCGCGCGACGTGGCTTGCGGCCACTCAAGGCTCTTTGCCTTATAACGTATTGTTCTAAAACTCCGTGAATCTGCTCGGGTCAGTCTCTGGGTACCCACCCTTTTGGTGCGGTGCCTTTTTTGTCTGTCCCCAACGGAAAAACCGGTAAGGAATATATGTGCGGATTAGCTGGCGAGTTACGTTTTGATCACCAACCTGCCGACCTGGCAGCGGTGGAGCGGATCACCCATCATTTAGCACCACGCGGTCCTGACGCGTGGGGCTTCCATGCCCAAGGGCCGATTGCCCTGGGCCATCGACGCCTGAAAATCATGGACCTGTCGGACGGCTCGGCCCAGCCGATGGTCGACGCCCAACTGGGGCTGTCCCTGGCCTTCAATGGCGCGATCTACAACTTCCCGGAATTGCGTCAAGAGCTGGAAGCCCTGGGCTACGCCTTCTATTCCGGTGGTGACACCGAAGTGCTGCTCAAGGGCTACCACGCCTGGGGCGAAGCACTGCTGCCCAAGCTCAATGGCATGTTTGCGTTTGCCATCTGGGAGCGCGACGCGCAGCGCCTGTTCATCGCCCGCGACCGCCTGGGTGTAAAACCTTTGTACCTGTCGCGCACCGGCCAGCGCCTGCGCTTTGCCTCGGCACTGCCGGCGTTGCTCAAGGGCGGTGATATCAACCCGATGCTCGATCCGGTCGCGCTTAATCACTACCTGAACTTCCACGCCGTGGTACCGGCACCGCGCACGTTGCTGGCAGGTGTTGAAAAACTGCCGCCAGCCAGCTGGATGCGCATCGACGCCAACGGCAAGACCGAACAGAAAACCTGGTGGACCCTGCCCTACGGCCCCCATGACGATGAAAAAAACCTGACCCTGGAAGACTGGACCGACCGCGTGCTCGACAGCACCCGCGAAGCCGTGGCCATTCGCCAACGCGCCGCCGTGGATGTCGGTGTGCTGCTCTCCGGCGGTGTCGATTCGAGCATGCTCGTGGGCCTGCTGCGTGAAGTTGGCGTGCAGGACCTGTCGACCTTCTCCATCGGCTTTGAAGACGCCGGCGGCGAGCGCGGCGACGAATTCCAGTATTCGGATCTGATCGCCAAGCACTACGGCACCCGCCACCATCAACTGCGCATCGCCGAAAGCGAGATCATCGAGCAACTGCCCGCCGCATTCCGTGCCATGAGCGAGCCGATGGTCAGCCACGACTGCATCGCCTTCTACCTGCTGTCGCGGGAAGTGGCCAAGCATTGCAAAGTGGTGCAAAGCGGCCAGGGCGCGGATGAACTCTTCGCCGGTTACCACTGGTACCCGCAAGTGGATGGCGCCAGCGATCCCTATGCCGCCTACCGCGACGCCTTTTTCGACCGCAGCTACGACGACTACGCGGCCACCGTCGCCCCCAAGTGGCTGACCGCCAACGATGCTGCCGGTGACTTTGTGCGTGAGCACTTCGCCATGCCCGGCGCCGACGCCGCCGTGGACAAGGCGCTGCGCCTGGACAGTACCGTGATGCTGGTGGACGACCCGGTCAAACGCGTCGACAACATGACCATGGCCTGGGGCCTGGAAGCACGCACGCCGTTTCTGGACTACCGCCTCGTCGAATTGTCAGCCCGTGTGCCCGGCAAATTCAAATTGCCCGACGGTGGCAAGCAAGTCTTGAAAGAAGCCGCGCGCCGCGTGATCCCGAGTGAGGTCATCGACCGCAAAAAAGGCTACTTCCCGGTGCCGGGCCTCAAGCACTTGCAGGGCGACACCCTGAACTGGGTGCGTGAACTGCTGCTGGACCCGAGCCAGGATCGCGGCCTGTTCAACCCGGCCATGCTCGATCGCCTGCTGACAGACCCGCAAGGCCAACTGACGCCGCTGCGCGGTTCAAAGCTGTGGCAACTGGCGGCGCTGAACCTGTGGCTCAGCGAACAAGGAATCTGATTGATGAAACCTCTTGCAGCGGCTTACAGCCAACGCTTGCTGAAGGGCCAGGCGCCGACCTACGAGCGCCTGCAAGCCCGCCTGGCTGAAGATGGCAGCCCGTTGGGCGCCGAACCGATTGCCGTGCATTGCGGTTGGGGCCGATTGTTGATCGGCCATACTTTCCCGGACCCGGCGAGCCTGGCCCAGGAACTGCTCAAGGAACAGCCCGGCGAGCGCGACATCGCCCTGTATGTGGCAGCGCCCCAGCAGATTCTGGGGATCGATCCGCAGCAGTTGTTCCTTGACCCGTCCGACACCCTGCGCCTGTGGTTCAGCGACTATCGCCCCGCTACCCGCGTGTTTCGCGGTTTTCGTATTCGCCGGGTACAGACCGAAGTCGATTGGGCGGCGGTCAACGTGCTCTACCAGGGGCGCGGCATGTTGCCGGTCGACGCTGAACGCCTGACCCCACGCCATCAAGGCGGCCCGGTGTATTGGCTGGCCGAAGACGAAGACAGCGGCGCGGTGATCGGCAGCGTGATGGGCCTGAACCATCAGAAAGCTTTTCACGACCCGGAAAACGGCTGCAGCCTGTGGTGCCTGGCGGTTGACCCGCAGTGCACGCGCCCCGGCGTGGGTGAAGTGCTGGTGCGCCACTTGGTGGAGCACTTCATGAGCCGCGGCTTGAGCTACCTCGACCTGTCGGTGCTGCACGATAACCGTCAGGCCAAGAGCCTCTACGCCAAGCTGGGTTTTCGCGCGCTGACCACCTTTGCGATCAAACGCAAAAACGGCATCAACCAGCCGCTGTTTCTGGGCCCGGGCCCGCAGGCCGGGTTCAATCCCTATGCGCGCATCATTGTCGAAGAAGCCCACCGACGTGGCATCGATGTGCACGTGGATGACGCCGATGCCGGCCTGTTCACCCTCAGCCATGGCGGGCGCCGCGTGCGTTGCCGTGAATCATTGAGCGACCTGACCAGTGCCATCAGCATGACCTTGTGCCAGGACAAAAGCCTGACCCACAAAGTGCTCAAAGCCGCCGGCTTGAACCTGCCGTCGCAGCAATTGGCGGGCAGTGCCGACGACAACCTGGAGTTCCTCGACGAACACCAGCGCATCGTGGTCAAGCCGCTGGATGGCGAGCAAGGCCAGGGCGTGGCGGTGGATTTGCAGACCATCGAGGATGTGCAGAAAGCCATCGAAACAGCGCGCCAGTTCGACAGCCGCGTGCTGCTCGAGAGCTTCCATGAAGGCCTCGACCTGCGCATTCTGGTGATCGGTTTTGAAGTGGTTGCCGCCGCGATTCGGCGCCCGGCCGAGGTGACCGGCGACGGTCAGCATTCCATCGGCGCCCTGATCGAAGCCCAAAGCCGTCGTCGCCAAGCGGCCACTGACGGTGAAAGCAAGATCCCGCTGGACGACGAAACCCAACGCACCCTGCACGCCGCCGGTTTTGACTACAGCAGCATCCTGCCGCGTGGCCAGACCCTGGCCGTGCGCCGCACCGCCAACCTGCACACTGGCGGCTGCCTGGAAGACGTCACGGCGATTTTGCACCCCACATTGGTGGACGCTGCCGTGCGCGCGGCGCGTGCGCTGGACATTCCCATGGTCGGCCTGGACCTGCTGGTGCCTGCCGCCGATCAACCAGAGTATGTGTTTATCGAAGCCAACGAACGGGCCGGGCTGGCCAACCATGAGCCGCAACCGACGGCGGAGAAGTTTGTGGATTTGCTGTTTCCGCACAGTCAGCCGACCGCCCAATAACCTGTGGCGAGGGCCCGTCGTGGCTAGCGGGCTTGTTGTGGCGAGCGGGCTTGCCCCGCGTTGGGGCGCGAAGCGGCCCTGACCCTGGCACCGCAGTCTTTCAGCCAGAACGCGTTGGCAGGTTTTGGGGCTGCTTCGCAGCCCAACGCGGGGCAAGCCCGCTCGCCACAGCAAGCCCGCTCACCACAACAGGGCCACTTGCCACAACAGGCCCGCTCGCTACTACAGGCCCGTTCGCCACACAAAATCCGCTCGCCCCCATTCATCAGGAGTCTTTATGAGCCGAACCATCCCCGAACCGGATCTCAACTACCTGCAGAAGGTGCTGCTGGAAATGCTCGCCATTCCCAGCCCTACCGGCTTTACCGACACCATCGTGCGTTATGTCGCCGAGCGCCTGGAAGAGCTGGGGATTCCCTTTGAGATGACCCGGCGCGGCACGATTCGCGCCACCCTCAAGGGCCAGAAAAACAGCCCCGACCGTGCCGTCTCGGCCCACTTGGACACCATCGGCGCCGCCGTGCGGGCGATCAAGGACAACGGCCGCCTGACCCTGGCGCCCGTCGGTTGCTGGTCCAGCCGTTTTGCCGAAGGCAGCCGCGTCAGCCTGTTCACCGACAACGGCGTGATCCGTGGCAGCGTGCTGCCGCTGATGGCCTCCGGGCATGCCTTCAACACCGCCGTGGATGAAATGCCGGTGAGTTGGGACCATGTCGAACTGCGCCTGGACGCCTACTGCGCTACCCGCGCCGACTGCGATTCGCTGGGCATCAGCATTGGTGACTACGTGGCGTTCGACCCACTGCCCGAGTTCACCGACAGCGGCCACATCAGCGCGCGCCATCTGGACGATAAAGCCGGCGTGGCTGCACTGCTCGCCGCGCTCAAGGCGATCATCGACAGCGGCGAACCGTTGCTGATCGACTGTCACCCGCTGTTTACCATCACCGAGGAAACCGGCAGCGGCGCCGCCGCGGCATTGCCATGGGATGTGAGTGAATTTGTCGGCATCGACATCGCACCTGTCGCGCCCGGCCAGCATTCGAGTGAACACGCCGTGAGTGTGGCGATGCAGGATTCCGGTGGGCCGTACGACTATCACCTGTCCCGGCATTTGTTGCGCCTGGCCTCGGAAAACGACCTGCCCGTGCGTCGCGACCTGTTCCGCTACTACTTCAGCGATGCGCATTCGGCGGTCACCGCCGGGCACGACATTCGCACTGCGCTGCTGGCGTTCGGTTGCGATGCAACCCACGGCTACGAGCGCACGCACATCGACAGCCTGGCCGCATTGAGTCGCCTGCTGAGCGCGTACATCCTCAGCCCGCCGGTATTTGCCAGCGATGCGCAACCGGCCCAGGGTTCGCTCGACCGCTTCAGCCATCAGATCGAGCACGAGACGCAGATGGAGAGCGATACGCGAGTGCCATCGGTGGACAGTCTGGTAGGACAGAAGTCCTGAGGCTGGCAACCTGATACTGGCAAGACGGGTCCCGGCGCAGTAGCATCGCCGGGATTCTACCTCTGAGGCTTTTATGCTGATTCCCTACGACGCACTTGAAGTCGACACCCTGACCCGGCTCATCGAAGACTTCGTCACCCGCGACGGCACTGACAATGGCGATGAAACGCCCTTGGAGACCCGCGTGCTGCGCGTGCGCCAGGCGCTGACCAAAGGGCAGGCGCTGATTGTGTTCGACCCTGAAAGCGAGCAATGCCAGTTGATGCTCAAGCACGACGTGCCCAAGCATCTGTTCGATTGAGGAGGTACTAGGGGTTGGTTTCAGGTTGCGCGGCTTGGCGTTCGAGGATTTTCTGATACACCTCGGCGCGGTGCACGTTGACCCCTACCGGTGCCTGGATGCCGAATTTCACCTGGGTTCCGTTCAGCTCGAGGATATGCAAGGCGATGTCATCGCCGATGGAAATGATTTCGCCTACGGCGCGGCTTAAGACCAGCATGGCGGTTGTCCTTTTGGAGTGACAGGACCTTGACCATGCGCGCTCGGAGGGGGTGCGACAATGGCTTGCCACTAAATCAGGCGAGACCTACGCGAGCTGGTAATTTGCCTGACAGACATCGGCCTCATTGGGCCGGTCGGGTACCTATCCGTTACCGGGGTGTCGCCGGGTAAGGCGCAATCCAGCTGCTCCGTTACCGGAATAACGCATAGGTACACGCCCAACACCTCAGGCCTTGACCGCCTGAGCCTTGGCCCGCATCTTGTCTGCCATGCTGGTCATCTCGTCATACAGCAGCTGCGGATTTTTCTGCTTCAACGCCCAGGCCATGCGCCC
Source organism: Pseudomonas sp. 14P_5.3_Bac1 (assembly GCF_025466135.1). Taxonomy (NCBI): domain Bacteria; kingdom Pseudomonadati; phylum Pseudomonadota; class Gammaproteobacteria; order Pseudomonadales; family Pseudomonadaceae; genus Pseudomonas; species Pseudomonas sp. 14P_5.3_Bac1. The sequence goes on from NZ_JANLOF010000055.1 coordinate 119,443, forward strand.
TTGCTCGTGCGGCAAAATCATAAATTCACCCTGTGCCACGCGCTGGTAGATATAGTCGGCAATGTCAGCCGCCGAAATGGGCGAACTCTCCAGCAACTTGCCCACCTGCGCCTTCATCGCCGGCGTCGGCCCGCGAAACGAATCCAGCAAGTTGGTCTGGAAAAACGACGGGCACACCACGTGCACGCCAATTTCCTGATGCTTGAGCTCGACCAGCAAGCTCTCCGACAACGCCACCACCCCGGCCTTGGCCACGTTGTAATTACTCATGGCCGGCCCCTGCATCAATGCCGCCATCGACGCAATATTGATGATCCGGCCCCTGCTCTTCTCCAACAACGGCAGGAACGCCTTGCAGCCCTTGACCACGCCCATCAGGTTAATCGCGATCTGCCAGTCCCAATCCTCCAGCGACAACTCGGCAAAGAAGCCCCCCGACGCCACACCGGCATTGTTGACGATCACATCGATACCGCCCAATTTCACCTCGCACGCCTGTGCAAAGGCGGTGAGCTGGCTGTAATCACGCACATCGCAGCGCTGCACAAACCCATCACCACCCGCCTCGCGCACCAGCTTGAGCGTTTCCTGCAGGCCCGGCTCGCTGACATCCGACAAGGCCAGCTGCCAACCCTCACGGGCCCAGCGCAGCGCGATTTCGCGGCCCAGGCCGGACCCGGCGCCGGTGATCATCATGCGATTTTGCATAGGAAATAAGCCTTGTGGTTCACGTAGGAAGTGACCGGCAGTGTAGCGAAGGTTTTTGCGACACCCACGCACCATCCAATTGATGAATGCCTCGGGCAAACCTGAGGCCCGGTGCGAGGATGGTTTATAGCGTAAGTTCAATAAATTTCAACTAAGCGCACCTGATTGCGAACGCATTAAAAGAAATAAGCAACTTTGCAAAATGCTTTAAAAAAGCAGGGAATTTTCTTTGAAGTGACAGAGTCGGAGTTATTAAGGCGTCCGTAAATAAACCCACGGGCCTGTCGTTAATAACCGGTCTTTTCAGAAGGCCCTATAAGGAAAAAAACCATGAGCCTCATTCTGATCATTATCTTGATCCTGCTGTTGGTCGGCGGCCTGCCGGTGTTCCCGCACTCGCGTAACTGGGGCTATGGCCCGTCGGGTATTCTGGGCGTTGTCCTGGTAGTGCTGGTGGTACTGTTGCTGCTCGGTCGGATATAAATTCCGCACAAAAAAAAGAGGCCTCAATGAGGCCTCTTTTTTTATGGCCGGTTAATTAATCCGGCTTGCCGTCAATCACGCCGGCAGTGTTATCCAACAGGCTTTTGGTGGCCGTCTGCAGGAACGACTCGAGTTTCTGCTTCAGCGCCGCTTCGTCCGGTGACTCGGGAATCACTTTACCGGTCGGGTTCGCGCCCAATTCATATTCCCACAGCTTGGGCGGCATCTCCTTGGGCAGTACCAGAATGCGGTCTGCGGTAACCAGCGCCACCGTCTGATCGCTGCCCGACGGCTTGATCACGCCAAAGCCCTTGTCGCCTTCCGGCAGGTTCAGCAGGTCACGGCCCCAGCACTGGTGCAGGGTGTCGCCACCGAGGCGGCCCATGATGGTCGGCACGATGTCGATCTGAGTGCCCACGGTGTGGTCACGCTCGCCGAACTTCTCCTGCATGCCCGGTGCAATCATCAGCATCGGCACGTTGAAGCGGCCCAGGTCCATTTCGGTGATCTGCTGTTCGTTGCCAAAGCCATGGTCGCCCACGATCACGAACAGGGTTTCCTTGAAGTACGGCTCTTTGCGGGCCTTTTCAAAGAACTGGCCCAGGGCCCAGTCGGAGTAACGCATGGCCGTCAAATGCTCGTTGAGGCTGCCACGGTCGGTGACTTTCTCGACCGGCAATGGCGTCGGCAACGCGTACGGCGTGTGGTTGGACAGGGTTTGCAGCAGTGCGTAGAACGGCTTGCCGCCTTCGCGGGCTTTCAACTCTTCCAGGCCACGGTTGAACATGTCCTGGTCGGACACGCCCCACGTCGGGTCGGAGAACACCGGGTTGACGAAGTCATTACGCCCGATGAAGTTGGTCATGCCCTGGTTGCTGAAAAAGCCCGACTGGTTGTCCCAGGCAAAATCGCCGTTGTAAACATACACGTCGTCAAATTTGCGCGCGCTGAGCAACTGCGGCAGGCCCGACAGCTTGTGGCTGCCTTCCGGGGTCTGCATCAGGTATTCGAAACCGGGCAGGTTCGGGAAGCACGCCATGGTGGCAAACATACCCTGGTGGGTGTGCGTGCCATTGGAGAAGAAGCGATCGAACAGCAGGCCTTCCTTGGACAACTTGTCGAAGTACGGCGTGATGTTGCCCGGGCGACCCAGGGCGCCCACCGAGTGACCGGCGAAGCTTTCCATCAGGATGACCACGACGTTCTTGATCGGCAGGGTCTTCTCGGCCGGTGGCGTGTAGTCACGGCGCACGGCGGCGGTGTCGGTATCCACCAGTTTCTCTTGCGGCAGCACCAGCATGTCGCGCACGGTCTGGGTGGCCAGCGGCTGGTCCAGGGTGGCCTTCCAGATGTTGGAGCGTTCCTCGGAGAAGCGCGCCTTGGCCGCAGCGATCAGCGACAGCGTGCCGTTGAGGCCCAACTGGTTGGCGAAGTTCGAGTCGGTGGTGTAGACATCACCCCAACGCAGCGGCGGGCCTTGACGCAAGGTGCCACGGATGGCGACTACGGCGATCAACAGGCAGACCACAAACACGGCGATGCGGCTGTACCACGGCGCCACTTGGCGGGTACCGATGCTGCCGCCGCTGAACGGGCCGCGAGGGCGCGTTGCACGGTCGGCACCTTTGAAGGCCATGCTCAGGATCAGCGTGCCCACGGCCCAGGCCAGCAGGTAACGCACCACCGGGAAACCGTACCAGAGCATGCTCATCACGGTTTTCGGGTCTTCCTTTACATACTGGAAGACCAGGCCGTTGAGGCGCTGGTGGAATTCGCGGTAGAAGTCCATTTCCATCAGCCCCAGGAACAGGGCAATGCTGGACGCCACGGTGAGCCACAAACGGAAGAACCCGCGTGCCGCCATCGCGCGTACGCTGAACAAGGCCAGCAGCAGCGGGACCAGCACGTACATCACCAGGCGTATGTCAAAACGCAGCCCGTTGGCGAACGCTTCCAGGAAGGTCGAGGCCGGCGTGTCGAGGATCATCTCGCGGTTGTAGACCAGCAGCGCCAGGCGCAGCAGGGAGAACATCACCATCATGACCAATGCGCAGAGCAGCGTGTACGCCAGATGGGATTTGACGGTCGGTTGCAGCAGGCGATTTGAAGCTCGCTGCTGACTCAGGGCGTCCGGGTTTGCCATGTCGTTTCAGGACCCATTGGAAGTTTAAGTTGCGAAAAAATGCAGTGGCGTCCGTCCCTCGCCCAGGCTGGCTGGGGTAGGCGGTTAACGCGGTGGCGCAAATGGTGCCCGATCAATGGCATCAACGCTATTAATTACTGAACGTGCGCCGCGCTTGTGCCTTTAAGGGCACTCGAGATAGAGCCTTGGCAGCGTGATAAAGCCGGCGAATTGTCTTGGAAAAGATGTGAAAATTTCGTACAGCGAATACTTTCGACACACAAAACTCTAACTACGCTGGAAACGAATGTGGGAGCGGGCTTGCCCGCGATAGCGATGTGTCAGCCCGCACAACTGTGGCTGATAAACCGTTATCGCGGGCAAGCCCGCTCCCACATTGACAGGGCCCACTCAGGATCAGAGCGGGCCCAGGTGTCGTCAGATCCGCACGTTACCGCGTGGCCCGGCGATTGCCCAGATGATCAGGCCCAAGACAGGCAGCAACAGGATCAGCAAAATCCACAGCACCTTGGCACCGGTGCTGGCGCCGCTTTTGAACACGTTGATGATCGCCCAGATATCCAGCGCCAGGATGATCAGGCCAATCAAGCCATTAAAAGTGGAACCCATGGTGTCGCTCCTAAGTGAGGGCATGCACTTGTAGGATAGTCAGCCCTGGCAGGGGTTCCGTTTTATTTCAGACGTGAACGGCAACGCGCAGGGCTTCCAGGGATGGCTCGGCCTTGATGCCGACTTCAGCGCACAGTTCCAGCACGCGCGGCAGGTCGTTGCCGTAGACCAGCACCGCCTGAATCTCGTCATCCAGCAACTGACTGAAGTTGAGCAGCACATAGCCACCGTCCTCCGGGCTCAGGGCGCTCATCTGGATCTGGATGCGGTTCAGCGCCGTCAGGTCTTCGGTCTTGGCCAACTGCTTGGGCTTGAGATTGAACGCCACGCCCGGGCCGAACGACGCGACGATCTGTGCAAACAGGTCGCCATAGGTGTCGGCTTGAAACAGCACAGTGTCCGGCAAGCTACCGACCACGACCCACTCACCCAGCGGAATCGGGAAAGTGTCGTCGTAGTTGATATCCGGGTTGGCCGCCAGAAAAGCGGCAGGGTCCGCGTAGGCCTGGGCCGCTTCCTCGGCGATGCGTGCCACTTCGTCCTCGCCCATGACGCCGGCGCTGATTTTGCTGATGAGTTCGACGAGGGCGGTTTGCATGGGAAGGTCCTGTGGCGAGCTGGTTTTTGAGGGCGCGTAGCCTACACCAGTTTTTGCAACTGCGCCGCCGTATCCGCCGCGCCCATGGTGTGCGCCGCCGCCAGTGCGGTCGCACCCTGAGCATCGGTGGCCTTGGGGTTGGCACCCTGGCCGAGCAGGTAGTCGAGCATTTCGACACGGTTGAACATCGCGGCCATCATCAACGCCGTGCGGCCATCCGAGGAGGCGCCGTCCACCGGCGCGCCGCCGTCGATCAGCGCCTTGACCACGGGCAGGTTGCCCTTGAACGCCGCACCGGCCATCGGCAGTTGGTTCTTGTCGTTGGCGATCAGCGGGTCGGCCTTGAACTCCAGCAGCACTTTCACCGCGTCGGCGTGACCGTGATAGGCCGCGAGCATGAGCAAGGTGTCGCCATTGTGATTGCGCAGGTTAGGCGGCAAGCCTTTGGCCAGCAGTGCGGCGAGCATGGCGGCATCGCCTTTGCGGGCCACGTCGAAGACCTGCTCGGCAAATTCAGCGGCTTCGTCTTCGGTCATTTGTTTAGGCTGGTCTGACATGTGGGGCTCCTTGTCTGGTTGCTTTATAGGCGCCCAGTGTCGCGATGGAGTTCCCCACTGTCATGGCTTTTTTGCCAAAAGCGCTCATAGGCAGAATCAATAGCGCTGCTTTCAATAACGGAAATGCCCGCCCTGAATCTGCGCCAACACGTCGCCGGTGACCGGCACATAGCAATCCGAGCCCGGCAGCCACGCATACACCGGGTCATTGCCGGCCTTGCCCGGGTCGAAGGCCTCCTCCTTGAGACGCACTTTCTGATACTTGAAGGTGCCGGTGGTTTCCATCTTCACCTTGATCCGCAGGAACAACGGCACCGCGTAATGCGGCAACTGGCCGTGGGCGAATTGCAGCAATTCACGCATGTCCAGCGAGGCCAGGGATTCACTTGGCGTGATGGCGACCATGCCGGCGCGGCCATTGGTGTTTTCGATCTCGACGCCGTAAGCGACCACTTCGGCGATCTGCGGATGTTGCAGCAGCACGTTCTCCACTTCGGTGGTCGAGACGTTTTCGCCCTTCCAGCGATAGGTATCGCCCAGGCGATCGACAAATTGCGCATGGCCGAAGCCGATGCTGCGCAACAAGTCGCCGGTATTGAAATAGCGGTCGCCCTTCTCGAACACGTCGGTCAACACCACCTTGCGGTTCTTTTCCGGGTCGGTGTAGCCGTCGAACGGTGACTTTTCATCGATCCTGGCCAGTAACAACCCCTGCCCGCCCGTTTGCACCTTGCGCATGAAGCCGTCGCCGCCACGCACCGGTTCACCGCTGTCGTTGCTGTAGTCCACCAGTGCCCAGTGCTGCAGGCAAAAGCCGATGGTGTTGTCGAAATTCAGCACGTTGGTGAATCCGATGTTGCCGTCACTGGCGGCATACAGTTCGCAAACATGCTCAACGCCATAACGTTGCTTGAACTGCGCCCACACGCCGGGACGCAGGCCATTGCCGACCATCTTGGTCACGCGGTTATCGAGATCCTGAGCGCTGGCGGGCTGATCGAGCAGGTAGCGGCACAACTCACCGACATAGCCCAGGGTGGTTGCGTTGAATTTGCGCGCATCGTCCCAGAACTGGCTGGCACTGAATTTACGCCGGATGGCAAAGCCCGAGGCCCCGACAATCGCCGAGCCCCAGCACACGCACAGGCCGGTGGCGTGGTACAGCGGCAACGTGCAATAGAGGACGTCATCCGGGCCCATGTCCAGCGCGATGCTGCCGAAGCTGACCGCGGTTTTGGTCCAGCGCCCGTGCTTCATGATGCCGGCCTTGGGCAAGCCCGTGGTGCCGGAGGTGTAGATATAGAAGCAGGGGTCGTTGAAGAACACTTGTCCGGTACTGGCGGGGTTTTCCACCGAGCCGTCGGCACTGGCGGCCATCAGGTCGGTATAGCCTTCAGGAGGCGTGCTTGAATGCTGATCGGCGACAAACCAGGTCCTGTGCGCGGCGATTGCCACGTGCTCACGCACGGTCGTGTAGGCCGCCACCAACTCTGCGCCCACCACGATTGCCACCGGGCTCACCAGATTCAGGCTGTGCACCAGCGTTGCCTGGGTTTGCGACGTATTGAGCATTGCGCAAATGCCACCCAGCTTGGCTACGGCCAACACGCTCAACAGCAGTTCAGGGCGGTTTTCGATGAACAACGCGACCACATCCCCCTTGCCGATGCCCTGCTCGTGCAGGTGATGGGCAATGCGGTTGGCACGCTGGTTGGCTTGGGCGTAGCTGAGCACACTGTCGCCATATAACAGCGCCGCGCCATCTGGGTTACGAGAGGTGGCCTGTTCGAATTGCCATCCCAGGCCGCAGGGCTGGCTGGGATCGGTGACGTTCGCGGCGCGCATGCCGCGTACCACGCGTGGCAGGGCCCGAACTATCGCCGGCACCTTACGCAGTAGCTTGCCCCAGGTGATCATGTCGTCGTGCGGATGGTTCATGGCGGAACGTCCTTTTTCTTATTCTTCGTATGATCCAGACACAGCCTCGGCCCTGTAGGAAGAGGTCAAATGCCTTGCAGGAAAATACGCCTGCCATTCTTCGGCTGTACATGTGGGATTTGAAAAGTTTTGTATCCCGTACCGCCCAGCATGAAATAGGGAATTGCGCGGCGCCGATGCGGTCATTAACTGTAACGGGGAGCGAAATGCCCGGCCCCGATAACGCAAAATGCAGGATGCACGATGGCCTTTCATGCAAATTGCACGAAAGTGAAAAACTTATAAAATTTTAACCTGTTGATTTATAACGATTTTTTAGACAATCCAATACTGGCACAATCACTGCACCTATCACTCCATGCTTGCCAACTTGAGCCAACGGAGCTGATAGACATGAGCCTGATCCAAGATAAATTCGCTTCTGTATTCTCCCAATACGACGTCACCACTCAGCCACGCCCAGACGGCGGGATCCTGTTGACCCTGCGCAACAGCGAAGGCAAACAGGTCAAGCGTTCGATTTCGTACCAACAACTGCACACCGCTGACCAACTGACCTGGGTCATCAGCGCCATTCGCCGCGACCTGGCCGAACAAGCCAGCGAGCTGCCACAGATCTCGATGCTGCAAAGCCAGAATCGCTTTGCCCTGCCGACCTACCATTCGGCCTGAGTAATCCGAGCAAAAAAGGCCGCGACGCCGTCGAGCGTCGCGGCCTTTTTTTGTGCCTTCAGCAAAGCCCCTGGCGGGCAGCTGCGTTCATCGCCTGCACGCGGTTGGTGACTTGCAGCTTGAGGTAGATGTTACGCAGATGGAATTTAACCGTGGCTTGGGAGGTGGCGCGAATCTGGCTGATTTCCCAGACGGTCTTGCCTTCCGAGGCCCAGCGCAGGATTTCCAGCTCTGTCGGCGTCAGGGGTTTGCCGGCCAGGCTCAGGCGTTTTCCAACGGCGCTCGGCACGGCAAGCGCACGACACGGCTGCTCTGGGCCACTCATCACTCTCTCTCCTGTATCAGTGGATGCCATACCACCTTTCGGATTCCTGCGATTGACAGGCGGTATAAACATTGAGTCGGGAGAGTTACATAACGAATAGATTGAAAGCATAAGGCGCCGCATAAACAGCTACGTCTTACATTTATATAAGTTCCTTCCCACAACAACTTCCAACCTGCCGGGGTTGAACATTCAACTATTCGCGCTTAATCGTCCAAGCCTGGAAAACCAGCGGCACTGTGCTCGCCGGTGAACCGAGGCACACACCCTTCGGCTGTATGGAATAAACGTAGCGCCACACAGTGCGGATTTTCACCCACGTCGAGCCAATGCGGCATTCCGGCCGGAACCACCAGCACATCATTCTTCTCACAACGCACGGCGTAGACGTACTCGCCCACGAGCAGGCAGAACAAGCCTTGGCCCGCGATGAAAAAATGCACGTTGTCTGCACTGTAGCGACGCGCCTTGAGGCCTTCAGCGCGCAATTCGGCGCGCTGCGGATGGTCGCCCGTCACGCTCAATACCTGAGCAGAGCCGTAGCCGAGGGCATCGATCTGCGACTGGTACGCCGCGATCATTTCAGCGTCACTGGCGCCCTTTTCGAGGGGGCTGGGCTGCCAGCGGTCAAAACCCACGCCGTGCTCAACCAGGGTCGAGACGATATCGTCGAAGTGGGTCAACACCTTGTTCGGGGTATCGGGTGTGGCGAGCGGATAAACAGCGACATAACTCATTGCACGGTTCCTTTATTCGGCTCTTGCAATCGAAAGCCAATGATTAGGGCGGCGGCCAGGGCCGCGACACTGGCGATGCTGAAGGTCAGGGTCGGCCCCAACAGGTTCCAGCTATAACCGGCATACAGCGCGCCCAATGCGCCGCCAGTGCCGGCCAGTGCGGCATACAGCGCCTGGCCCTGGCCTTGCTGGCGAGCGCCGAAGCTGCGTTGCACAAAGGCAATCGCCGCCGCGTGAAAACTGCCAAAGGTGGCCGCGTGCATCACTTGCGCCAGCAGCAGCACCCAGAAAAATTCGGCGAATGAGCCCAGCAACAACCAGCGCACGGCCGCCAACAGGAAACTTGCCAGCAGCACCCGTCGCACCGAAAAGCGCGTGAGGATGCGGCTCATGGCCAGAAACATCAGCACTTCTGCGACCACGCCCAAGGCCCAGAGCATGCCGATCACGCCACGGCTGTAGCCCAGATGTTCGAGGTGCAGGGTGAGAAAGGTGTAATACGGGCCGTGGCTCATTTGCATCAGCGCCACGCAAGCATAAAACGCCAGCACCCCAGGGCTGCGCAATTGCTTGAGAAAACCGTCACCGGCCAGGCGATTGTCGTGGGTCGCGGGTTGCGCATTCGGTACCCACAGGCTGGCACCGATGATGCCGGCCATGATCACCACGACCACCACCGGGTAAATGTCCAGGCTCAGCCAGTCGAACAGGCGGCCCATGATCACCACGGTGAGGATGAAACCAATCGAGCCCCACAGGCGGATCTGGCTGTAGCGCGAGGTCTGCTTTTGCAGGTGGGCCAGGGTGATCACTTCAAACTGCGGCAACACGGCGTGCCAGAAGAACGCATGCAGGGCCATCACCAGCGCGAGCCAGGCGTAGGTCTTGCTGAAGAAAATCAGTGAAAAGCTGGTCAGCGTGCATACCGCGCCAAACCGGACGATGGCCAGGCGCCGCCCGGTGTAATCGCCGAGCCAGCCCCACAGGTTGGGCGCCACGCAGCGCATCAGCATGGGGATAGCCACCAACTCACCAATGCGTGCGCTGGAGAACCCAAGATGATCGAAGTACAGGGCCAGGAACGGCGCCGTCGCCCCGAGCAGGGCGAAGTAGAACAGGTAGAAGCTGGACAGGCGCCAGTACGGGAGGGTCGGGCTCACCATGCAGGGGGCCGCTTCGCGGCCCTGCCTGAGCAAGCTCGCCCGCCACCGGCTGTCACAGCTGGCCCAGCACCGGCGTCTTCACGTGCACATCGGCATTTTGCCCGCGGTTGCGCAGCAGGTGGTCCATCAACACGATGGCCATCATGGCTTCGGCAATCGGCGTGGCACGGATGCCGACGCACGGGTCATGGCGGCCCTTGGTGATCACATCCGCCGGGTTGCCGTGCACATCAATCGAGCGGCCTGGCGTGGTGATGCTCGACGTGGCCTTGAGGGCCAGGTGCGCAACGATCGGTTGGCCCGAGGAAATACCGCCGAGGATGCCGCCCGCGTTGTTGCTGAGGAAACCCTGCGGGGTCAGCTCATCGCGGTGCTCGGTGCCGCGCTGGGACACACAGGCGAAACCGGCGCCGATTTCCACGCCCTTAACCGCATTGATGCTCATCAGCGCATGGGCCAGCTCGGCGTCGAGGCGGTCGAAGATCGGCTCGCCCAAGCCAGGTTTGACGCCTTCGGCAACCACGGTGATCTTCGCGCCGACGGAGTCCTGGTCGCGGCGCAACTGGTCCATGTAGGCTTCCAGTTCCGGCACTTTGTCCGGGTCGGGGCTGAAGAAAGCGTTGTCGTCGACGCTGTCCCAGGTCTTGAACGGGATCTCGATCGGACCCAGCTGGCTCATGTAGCCGCGGATCACGATGCCCTGAGTGGCCAGGTATTTCTTGGCGATGGCACCGGCAGCCACGCGCATCGCGGTTTCGCGCGCCGAGCTGCGGCCACCGCCACGGTAGTCGCGTTCGCCGTATTTGTGATGGTAGGTGTAGTCGGCGTGTGCCGGGCGGAACAGGTCCTTGATCGCCGAATAGTCCTTGGACTTCTGGTCGGTGTTGCGAATCAGCAGGCCGATAGCGCAACCGGTGGTGCGGCCTTCGAACACGCCGGAGAGAATCTCGACTTCGTCAGGCTCCTGGCGCTGGGTGGTGTGGCGGCTGGTGCCGGGCTTGCGGCGGTCGAGCTCGCGCTGCAGGTCGTCCAGAGACAGCTCGAGGCCTGGCGGGCAGCCATCGACAATGGCGACCAATGCCGGGCCATGGCTTTCGCCCGCGGTGGTGACAGTGAACAGCTTGCCGAAGGTATTGCCGGACATGCAGGGCGCTCCGTGAAATCAGTTGAATCAAGTCAACCGTAATAACTTAAGGCGGCCAGTATACGCGGGCTAACCGACTAGTTCATCCTCGAAACCTTACCGGTAGACGTTGGTCCAACCGGCACCTTCCTGATGATGGCGCGATGATGCTGCGAGTTCTGCTTTTAACCCTCACCCTGTTTTCCAGCCTGGGCTTCGCCGCCTCCCCTGTCGTGCTGCAACGGCCGATCAGCCTGGACACCGGCAACGGCGAGCTGTTTGGCTCGCTTTTACTGCCCCAATCCGACAAGCCGGTGCCGGTGGTGTTGATCATTGCCGGCTCAGGGCCTACCGACCGTAACGGCAACAGTGCCGACGGCGCACGCAACGACAGCCTCAAGCGCCTGGCCTGGGTGCTTGCCCGACACAACATTGCCAGCGTGCGCTACGACAAGCGCGGGGGGGGGGGGGGGGGGGGGGGGGGGGGGGGGGGGGCGGGGGCCCCCCCCCCCCGCCC